>NZ_LTCZ01000199.1:4454-10713 GCF_001583455.1 Rhodococcus sp. LB1
TCGGGTGTCCGAGAGTTCGAGACGCGCACGTCGTGACCGAGCGCAGTCAGCCTGCGTGTAAGAGTGCCACCGATCTGACCGGCTCCGATGATTCCGATGCGCATGTTCTTGTGCTCCTTCGCCGAGTGCCGCGATACTTCGCGACTGCTGCAAGCGTCAACAACCGACACCGTCGGATAGTTCCGCATGGGCACATTCAGCTCGACCTGATTCAAATGCTTGACAGTTCGGCACGGACGGCTAAATTCCGGGTCAAGTCCCAGCGGGTGGTGTACGACGTCGTCGCGCAACTTCTCCTCGTTGGTGAGTCCAGGCAGTCAAGGCCGGTCTCACCTCCTCTGTGGGCTCGCTAGTGCTGTCGGTGGGCTTGGCGTTGAGGGAGCGGGCCAGCACGTTCAGGCCGAGATCGCGGCGTCCTTCGGTCCATTCATCGTGTTGTTCGGTCTGGACCGCCGGGACGTGGCCTCGACGTCGGCTGCGGTGAAGACGCCTACGCGCTCTGGTGGGGCTGGCCATCGTGAGCCTCGATCCCACAGGCACCGCTCGCCAACGGCGGTCCAACCGCTGGAAGGCGGCACTGAATGCCTTCGAGATCACCTTCGACGGACGCCTGTCCGCCGGGCGAAAGTAGCCACAAATCAACCAGTTACACCGTTATCTGGACAGACCCAACCTAGCGCCGATATTTCCCGCGCCGATAGTGCCTATCTCATGTAGATAACCTCCCAGATGATGTTTGATTGAAGTCACCGCGTGACGCGCGGATCGACTCCATATTGGGCCGGTGCGCCGAGGTGTTCTCGGAGGGTAGCGCCGTCATATTCCCGGTGGAACAGCCCGCGCTCCTGGAGGATCGGCACCACGCCATCAACGAAGGCGTCAAGCCCATCCTGGTATATGTCCGGCGACACCCAGAAGCCGTCAACAGCGTCTGCCTCGAACCATTCCTGCATGTGGTCAGCGGCGTCGGCGGCCGGTCCGACGATGACGGGGTGGTAATCGATCACACCGTGCGCGAGCACGTCGCGGACCGTCCAGCCTTCACGCGCGATCTTAAGTGCATGGACCGAGCGCGGGTCGGCCGGTGATGGCCGCGCCTTGGACAACTGCTCCGGCGGTAGTGGCTCGTCGAGCCGCGCAGGATCGAGGCGCAGGCCGAGCATCCGTCCAAGATAGGACGCGCGCTGAGGAAATGTTCGTCCGCTCAAAGTGATTCGGCGATCGAGACCTTCCCGCCTATCGCTCGCGATCGTCGTCATCAGGCCGGCAAAGAATTTGAGCTCGTCCGGGTTCCGCCCGGCGCGTTCGGCCGCTTCACGAAACGCGGCGCGCTGCGCACGCGCATCGTCGATCGTGAAAGCCGCGCCGATGACGCCACTGGCGTAGCGGCCGGCGAGATCGAGGGCGTTCGGACTGCCTCCGGCGTGGAAGATGACGGGTTGCCCCTGCTCGGAAGGAGGAATGTACAGCGGCCCGCGCGAGGCGACGAAATTGCCGCCCATATTGATGGGAGCGATCTGCTCGGCGTTCGCGAAGCGGCCCGTCGCCTTATCGTGCACCCATGCAGCCTTTCCCCAGCTGCCCCAAAGGGCTTGTACCAGCTGGACCGTCTCATGCGCCCTCCCGTAGCGTTCGGAGCTGGACGGCAGTCGTGCGCCATAATTCGCCGCGACGTCCTCGCCGCTCGATGTGACGGCGTTCCAACCGGTCCGTCCATGACTCATGACATCCAGCGCCTTGAACTGTCGCGCGAGGTTGAACGGCTCGTTAAAGGTGGTCGAGCCGGTCGCGACGAGGCCGATCCGGCTCGTTTCGCGGGCAACAGCTGCCAACGTAACCATGACGTCGAGATTGAAGTTAGGCGGCTCATTCTCAATGTCGCCGACGTGACTGGGACCGTCCGGCAGGAACAGGAACTGGAGCTTTCCACGCTCGGCCGCTTGGGCATGCCGAACCTTCGCGTCGAAACTCGCATAGCTCGTGGGGTCGACCGCCGGGGCGCGCCAGGCACCAGGCAGGTTGCCGTACCCGTTGCCCAGATGCATGCCGATAATCATTTGTCTGGTCATCATGTCCTCTTTCCGTGCGCAGATCCGAGCTGTTCGCGCTGTCGGCTGCGCGCTATACGGAGATACTCTCCGTTTCGAATCCAATGTTTGGCGTTGGCCGTTTCCTTCGACTCGTTACTCCGAGCGTCGGTTGTCGACCTATTCGCCGAGAAAGTCCGGGAAAAGCAGAAACGCAAACTCGCCACGCTCGGCGGCCCGGGCGTAGCGGACCTGGGCGTCGAAGCTGGTGTAGTTGGCGTCGACGCCGGGGGCGCGCCAGGCCGAACTCTGCGAGCCGTACCCGCTACCGGTGTGCAACCCCAGGATCATCTGCTTCTTGCTTGTCATGTTTATCGGCTTTCGGAGTTCGGGTGGCCGCTTGGCCATGCGCGGAGGTGCACTACCCGAAGGGGGGCGCACCTCCGCCTCGCCTCAGTGGGCGACGTAGCCGCCGTCGATGATCAGTTCTTCGCCGGTGACGAATTTCGCCTCGTCAGATGCGAGATACAGGATGCCGTAGGCGATGTCGGACGATTCGCCGATGTGCGGTGGCAGAACCGAGTTCACGGGGTCCGCAGCCTCCTCCTTGGTGATGCCGTAGTTCTTGATGAGGCTTGTGTAGATCGGGCCGGGGTGAACCGAGTTCACACGGATGCTGTCGGCAGCGAAGTAGTTCGCCGCGTGCTTGGTCAGGGACCGGACTGCGCCTTTCGAGGCAGAATAGGCAGCGCCGCCGCCGTCGGCTGGCCCGGAGATGATGGCCGCGAGCGACGAGACGTTCACGATCGCGCCACGCCCTGCGGCCTGCATGACGGGAATGACGTTTTTCATACCGAGCCAGGTGCCTGTCGCATTGATCGCAAGAACCTTGTTCCACTCGTCGAGTTCAGTATCAAGAAGGCCCTTGGGGAGGGCGATCCCGGCGTTGTTGACCAGGATGTCGATAGTTCCCCATAAAGCGGTGACGTCGGCGATGACCCGTTTCCAGTCCTCGGGTGAACTGACGTCGAGCATGTGCGCGATCACCTCTGTTCCCGAGGCGGAAATCTCTTCGACGGCGCGGCCGAGTGCGTCCTGCGATACATCGGTGACGACGACTTTGGCTCCCTCGGCAGCAAAAATATGCGCCGTGGCGAGTCCGATACCGCTGGCAGCTCCGGTGATGACGGCGACCTTGCTGTTCAGGCGTGGCATTTATTGTTCCATTCGTGTTGTTTCAGCGGGGATTGCCGCGGGTCCTTGTCTCATCGGGTGACGGCATACACCGCACGTTCGCGGCCCGTACCCTCCTGGAGGTCGGTTCTTATGCGTCAGAACTGTCGCGCCCCGACATCAGGGCGATGCGAGGCAGCAAGCAGCGTGCGCAGACGGTCTGCCGAAACGGGGGCCCCGGGGTCGGCGAGGTAATCGTTTTTGAGTCCGTCTGCGCTGGCGGCGTAGATCGGCGTGTAGGCACCGGACTCCGGTTCGAAGCGCCACGACTCGGCGAGCGTCCCGGCGTCGACCGTGTCGAATCCAAGCGCGTTCACGATGTCGGAGACGCGCGCCTTGGCTGCGGTGTCGTCTCCGGCGACCGGCAGTGCTGTGCGCGGGAGGGAGTTGGCGAGGTTCGGGATGTGGTGGAAGAGGATGTTGTTGAATGCTTTGACGATGAGCGTGTCCGGGAGGAGGGTTTGCTCGTACTCGGCGGTGGTGCTCTCGAGGGTGTCCAGTTGCTCGATGCGACCGTCCCGGTGGGGGTAGTAATTACCCGTGGAGAGGATCGTCTTTCCCGCGAAGGCGTCTATGGGCAGGTTCGGGTAAGCGGCTAGCGGTACGGCCAGGACCGGGATGTCGCCGAACTCCGCTGCCGCACGGACCTCGCCGGCCTGTGCCCGGGGGCCGAGCTCGTCGATCAAGTCCGTGAGCGACTCAGGTCCCCGCGAATTCGCGATCAAGACTTCGTAGTCGGCCGCGATAGCCAACCGAGCGATCGCTGCTCCGATCGATCCGCTGCCAATGATTCCAATGCGCTTCATGTTGCTCTCCTTGCTGATGATGGATTAGTACTCACGCCCGCACGAGGCGTGATCGTCTCGGCACTACCTTTTGTCGGCGGCGCCTGACGGGGGATCTGTGTGTGGGCAACTCCCACCCGTTTCTGGTGAGAGCGGCCAGGGCCGCGGCAGATTCGTCGTCAGCCAAATCCGCACCCCGCACCCAGCTGGTGGCCAAAGTGGCAAGGAAAAGGTCCCGGCCCTTGACCTCGCTGCGGGCGCTTCCCTCGCCCTGGGCGGCCTGGAGGAACTCCTCGATCATCGTGACGAATCCCTGGCATGTCACAGCCAGCGGGGACGGGCTGGCCGTCGTTGCAGCTCGCAGCGGCTCGGGCAGACCATCGAATGCGCCAGCCCATTCGGTGAGCACGTCGAGCCAGCCGTCGAGCGCGGCGGCGGCGTTCGCCGACCGGGTACGGAGTTCGTCACGTCGGGACAGCAGAGCCTTGTCACGCGCGGCGAGCAACTCGGCGAGCAACGCTTCCCGGTTAGGGAAATGCCGGTATAGGGTGCCCGCGCCGACGCCGGCCTGTTTTGCGATCGCATCGAGCGAACCGCTGACGCCGTGTTCCGAGAAATACTGCTCGGCGATGTCGAGGATGTGGCCCGGTTACGTCGGGCATCAGCCCGCGGGGCACGAACCCTGCTCGTCACGATCTCACGCACTACTGCGGTTACCTCACTTTGCCAAACGGGGAGTGTCTCCGTATCTCTTCTTCCTAAGAGGAGACTATCTCCTTTTAGCCTACGTGTCATCTCCGACGGATCGACACATTCGCCGACGAAGGTTGTGCCCGTCGACCCCACCAGCACATCCCGGCCGGCGACCACGAGCTGGTCCTCTTCGAAGTCATCGACCACCAACGCTACGACGATACGGCCCCGTTGACCTATTACAACCGCCACGTCGACGCTATCCACCACGGACGAAAGTAGGCAATGTCCCGGAAACAGATTCACCTTGCCACCACAAGCGGCAATGTTCTGGGCGCCAGCCCATACGCGTGGCTCGACCCTCAGGTCGACCCCACCGACTACGTCAACATTCACGCCGTGATGCGCTACGCTCAGGCCGCCGAACGCGGCAAGTTCGATTTCATCTTCCTCGGTGACTTCCTCGCCCAAAACCCAGCGCAGCGAGGCACACTCGCCGAACCAGACCCTCGAGCCAACCGTCGTGGCCACCGCCATCGCGCTGGCTGAGCGATCGGTGTAGTCAACACCGTCAGCGCCACATTCGAAGAGCCATACAATATCGCTCGCGTGCTGAAGTCCCTCGACGTCGTCTCCGGCGGACGCATGGGCTGGAACGCCGTGACCACCTCAGCCCCTCAGGCTGCCGCAAACTTCGGGCGCAGAATCGATGACCGCGATACTCGCTATGCCCGGGCCGACGAAGTCATCCAGATCGTCCAGGCACTATGGGGCAGCTGGGAAGAAGACGCCTGACGAGATCCCGCCATCCAAGCAGGGCCAGCCAGTCATGGCTCACGCTGGCGCCAGCCCGCACAGCCACGCCCACGCCGGCCGCTATGCCGACATCCTTGTCAGCGAGGTCTTCACTATTGACGACGCCCGGCGCCAGCGCGAGTCGGTGCGCCAAGCCGCGAAATCCGCTGGCCGCAGCCCCGATGACATCAAGTTCTTCCCCGGGGTGATGCCCACCATCGCCGCGACCTACGCAGCGGCGCTGACTCAGCGCGGAAAGCTGGTCGAGCCCGACATTGTCCAGCACGTGCACTACCTCGGCCAGCTCATCGGCCCGCCGCTGGGGCCAAGCGACCTCAACGCCCCATTGAGCGCAGATCAGCTGTCCATTGCGCACACCACCCCCGGCGACCCACAATCGTTGAGAGCACTCGAGGTCGCCAAGGAAGGCTGGACCGTGCGCGAGGTGCTCCACCACGCCGTCATCGACTACCATCCGCTCCCATCGGCTCGCCCGAGGTCGTCGCCGACCACATGCAGGAACGGTTTGAGGCCGGCGCCGCCGACGGATTCCTCGTCATCCCCGGCGTTCTCGCCTATGGCATGGACGCTTTCGCCGATGGAGTCATCCCCATCCTGCAGCAGCGCGGCCTGTTCCGTACCGAGTACGAAGGCGAGACCCTGCGCGAGAATCTGGGCATCGGTCACCAGTACGGCCTGCGCCGGTCCTAGCCTGCCGCTTTCATG
>NZ_LTCZ01000200.1:0-52234 GCF_001583455.1 Rhodococcus sp. LB1
TCTTCGTCGGCGGCAGCCTGAAGCTCGGGGCCGGCGTTCGCCGTGGCGGTGAACTCGGGACTCGGCGCGAACGCCGCTAGTTCGGAGGTTTCTGCTGCGCTGGTCACTGTGACTGCCTCTTTCTCGACTGCTGTGAATGCGGAGTGGCATGTGGAGGAGGAATCCACCGAGGGACAGAAATCGCATGTCCAACACTGTCGTCGCCGGCGGTGTCGGTTCGCCCGATCGGCGGTCGGCGGCCGGACTGTGCGGGTAGAGACAGCTCGACCCGCCGCGACACGGTGGTGTCGCGGCGGGCTGTTCTCCGAACAGCGCTGTGGCGCCGATGTGGGAGGGAAAGCTCCGAGTAGCTCCCCTCCTCGGTCCAGCCGGTGTCCAACGGCTGGAGCAGGATGCCGGCACCCGATCAGGCTGGGGGCGCGGATGCCGGCAAGTTCAGGTCCGTCAGTCGATCTTGACGGCGAACCGGCGCAGCAACTTCGTCGCCGCGATGTAGGCCGATGCGCTGAACGGCCACTGGGAGACGATCTTGCCGCTTCCGGACTGGAAGTAGTTGCGGGTTGTCGCCCACACCGTCTTACCCAACGCGCTCTGTACCCAGTCGTTGTAGATCAGGAACGCCGAGCGCCGCACCGAGATCTTGGTGCGGCCCTTCTTGGCGGCGCGGGAGATCAGACCGGCAGCGAAGCCGGCCTGCGCCTCGTAGAAGGACACCAGCGGAATGGAGTTGGTGTTAGGGCCGTACATGATGAAGAAGTTCGGGAACCCGGGCACCATCATCCCGAGGAAGGCCTCGGGCTCGCCTTCCCAGTGGCCGTGCAGGTCGGCACCGTTCTCGCCTCGAACCCGATAGTTGCCGAGGTAGTTCGCTGCGTCGAACCCGGTTGCGAGGATGATGACATCGAGGTCGTGCTCGTCGCCGTTGGCGTCGACGGCGCCGGTGCGCGTCAGACCCTTGACCCCGTGCGGCACGAGGCTGACCTTGGGACTCTTGAGCGCCGCGTAGTAGGTGTCACTGACCACGGTGCGCCGGGCCTCGTAGGCGAATTTCGGGGTGACCAGCTCCATAAGATCGGGGCGGTCGCCGAGTTCGTGCTGCATGAACGCCAGCGACTGTTGACGCTTGATCTTGTTGGTACGTCCGTCGGAGCGAGCATGGCTGGCCCGGTATTGCCGCTTGTCGTAGTCGGCGTACAGCTTGAACCGCCGCCAGGCGTAGATCGGTGCAAAGCGGTTGAGCTTGCGCTCCTGGTCGGTGAAGTCCCGGCTCTTCTTGGGGAGCAACCAGTTGGGCTCGAGCTGGAAGATTTTGACCTCGGAGCCGGCCTTTTCGGCCTCGGTGACCACCTGGACCGCCGACGAGCCGGTACCGACCACGCCGATCGACTTGTCGGTCAGATCGAGGCCGTCGATCCACCGCGAGGTGTGGCAGAGGGCGCCCTCGTAGTCGCTCTCGCCGCGAGCGAACGGCGGCACCAACGGGATGTTGAGGAAGCCGACCGCGCTGATGACGGACATGAACCGTCCGTGATCGGTGCCGGATTCGGTGGCCACGATGTAGTCGTGATTCTCGTCCGACCAGGTCACGCTTTCGACCTTCTCGTTGAAGAGGATGTGCTTGTGCAGGTCCCACTTACGGGCGACGTGCTCGAGGTAACCCTGCAGTTCCTGCCAGCCGGCGTGGGTGCGGCTCCAGTCGTAGCGCTCGTAGGAGAACGAGTAGATGTGGGACTCGAGGTCGACCTCGGCGCCCGGGTACCGGTTGTGCCACCAGGTGCCGCCGAGTCCGGGGGACTGCTCGAAGATGATGAAGTCCTCGATCCCCTTCTTCTTCAGCGCGATCGCGGCTGCGATGCCGCTGAATCCGGAACCGATGATGGCAACTCGTGCTGTGGTCCGCCCGCGTGCGCTGGGTGCCATGGCGTTCTCCTGTCTGAAAGCTTGGTACTGGTGCCGGAGTCTGGGACCTTGTGGACCAACCCCAAACCTCTATTGGTTCAGTATTTAGGCCTTAAAGGTAGATGTCAATCCCCGGAGGGAAATTTGCTGATGCAGGTGGGTTTTCGGGGCGGCCGGGATGGACCGGCTCTCCCCGGGGTAGTGCGCGTGTGAGCGTGGCCGGGATCGGATCTCCGAGTCCCGACCACGCAGCGCCGCTACTTGATCTGTGCGGTCCAACCGCCGTCGACCACCAGGTCGACGGCCGTGATGAAGGACGCCTCATCGGAGAGCAGGAAGGCGACCGCGGCCGCGATGTCCTCGGGCAGGCCCAGCCGGCGCAGCGGTGTCCGGTTCTCCATTTCGGTGCGGCGCTCGGGTGCGCGCTCATAGAGGTAGTCGATCATCGGGGTGAGGATCGCTCCGGGACACACGGTGTTGGCCCGAATTCCCTCGGGGCCGAGTTGCAACGCCAGGGCATGGGTCAAGGAGACCACTGCGGCCTTACTCACCTGGTAGGCGTCGAGGGGAGAATCCATCCCGCGGACGCCAGCGGTGCTTGCCACATTGACGATGCTACGGCCCTGACCACGTCGCAAATGAGGGATCGCTGCCTTGGTCACCTTCCGAAGCCCGTGCAGGTTGATGCCGAGGGTGGTGTCCCAGATGGATTCGTCGATGTCGAACGTCGATCCGTCGCGATCGAAGAACGCGACTCCGGCCGCATTGACCAGGTAGTCCAGGCCGTCGCCGGAGAAGGACGTAAAAAGGTCGTCGAAGCCCTCGGTGCCCAGGAGATCAAAAGCCACGTATTCGACGCCGCTGGGCAGATTGTCGACGCGGTCTTTGACGTCGGTGGCCACGACCCGCACACCGTCTTTGGCCAGACGATGTACCGTAGCCAGCCCGATCCCGCCGGCCGCGCCGGTGACGAGCGCAGTCCGGGTCATCGCACGAGTTCCTGATCGAAGGCGCGAGCCAGCCGGGAACCGGCGAACTCCATGGCGGCGGTGGCCGCGGGGAACACCTCGTCGAGGCCGAAGAAGCCGTGCACCATGCCAGGTGTCTGATGCACCTCGACCGCGACACCCGCGGCCTGTGCTGCTTCGGCGAAAAGCTCGCCCTGCGGGCGGATCGGATCGCATTCGGCGAGGATGACTGTGGTGTCGGGCAACCCGCTCAGATCGGCGGACAGGACGTCCACCCGCGGGTCCTGCGCGAAGTCGGAAGAGGGCAGGTAGTTGTCCTGGTGCCACTGCATCTCGTCGCGCTCGAGCATGATTCCCTGGTACTCGTCGTCGAATCCGCGGTCGAGGTCACAGGTGGTGACGGGGTAGACGAGCAACTGGTGCCGCAGACGTACTGTGCCGGTGTCGCGCACGTGCAACGCCAGCGCGGCTGCGAGGTTGCCGCCGGCACTGTCTCCGGCGGCGGCAACGCGGGAGATGTCGACAGGCAGCTGGGCGTCGTCGCTGATTGCCCATTCGAGGGCGTCGATCGCATCGTGGACGGCGGTGGGAAAGCGGTAGTCGGGACCACGCCGGTAGTCGACCGACAGCACGGCACTGCCGGACGTCGTCGCCAGCAACCGGGTGGTGACGTCGTGGGAGTCGACGCTGCCGAGCAGCCAACCGCCACCGTGGAAGTACACAGTGAGCGGCAGGTCAGTCGCCTCGCTGGGCAGGTAGAGCCGGCCGCGGATCCTCTCGCCGTCGCGGATCGGGATCTCGACGTCGACGGTGCGATGGATTTCGGGTTTGGTCAGGGCTGCGAAGGTGTCTTCGAAATTCTGCCGTGCAGTCTCCACGGGCAGCAGGTGGGCATTCGGTCGTCCGGACGCTCGGGAGTCGTCGATCATCTTCTGGGCGATGGGATCCAATGTCATGGCGGTCCTTTCGTGGAATCGGTGTTAGATGCGTTCGTAATAGCGGCGAGTTTCCCAGTCGGTCACCGTGTGAGAATCGAAGGAGGTCAACTCCGCCTGGGCGAAGGCGAGGAGATGCTCGTAGACGTCGTCGCCGAAGGCGGCACGCGCCATTTTGTTCTTGGCGAACAGATCGATCGCGCGGTGCATCGACGTCGGGACGAGTTCGACCTCGCGTCCTTCCCAGGCGTTTCCGCTGAAGATTGCGGGCGTCGGCAGTTGGCGCTCGATGCCGTCGAGCCCGGCTGCGATGGTGCCCGAGTAGGCGTAGTACGGATTGACATCGGCACCGGGGATCCGGTTCTCGACCCGGAAGGAGGGTCCGTGCCCGACCAGGCGGAAGGCGCACGAACGGTTGTCTTCACCGAGCGCGATGGCGGATCCGGCGAACTGGTCCGGCTGAAACCGCTTGTATGAGTTGATTGTCGGGGCGAACAGCAAGCTGATGTCGACGGCGTTGTGAAGTTGGCCGGCCACGAACGAGCCGAACTGCGCTGACATTCCACCGTCGGCGGTCTCCGACCAGCACAGGGGCTTTCCTGTTTCGATCGACCACATGCTCACGTGCAGATGGCAGGAGGAGCCGACGTCGTCGATCTTCGGTTTGGCCATGAACGTCACCGTCAAGTCGGCTTGGTGCGCGAGCTGCTTGATCCCGTACTTGAACAGAACATGGCGGTCGGCCATCTCGAGGGTGTCGCAGTAGTCGAGGGTGATCTCCTGCTGGCCGAGACCCCACTCGGGCTTGGATGATTCGACCGAGATCCCGAATGCCGGCATCTGGTTACGGATCTGGCGGATGAACCAGTCGTCCCGCCCGGACTGGATCATCTGATAGTCAGATCGGTAGTTCGAGAGCATCTTCAGGTCCTGATAGCCCGCCCGCCACGCGTCGTTGGGTGCGACTGCGGCGAGGAAGAACTCGAGTTCCGAGGCGAACTTGAACACCAATCCTTCTCGGTGGGCACGCTCGATCTGCCTCTTCAAGATGGTGCGGGGCGCCACGCTGAGCATCGTGTCCGAGCCGCACTCGTAGGCGTCGCAGATCACCAGCGCGGTGTTGGGTTCCCAGGGCACCCGCCGCAGGGTGGTCAGGTCTGGAACCAGTCGGATGTCGGCCCACCCGTTGGCGGAGTTCGACACCGGGAGGTTGAGCGGAGTCATCTCGAGGTCGACAGCGAAGATGAAACTGCTTGCGTTGATCCCGTCACCGTTCAATCCCAACGAGCGGAAGGCCTGGATGGTCAGTCGTTTACCGACCAGTCGCCCGTACGGGTCTGGGGTCGCGCAGACCACTGTGTCGATCTCCCCGGCGGAGGCGAGTGCCTCGAACTGGTCGAGGTCGAGGGTCTGAATGTGTGTGCTCACTGGTGCTCCAGGTGCCGGGACAGTTCCCAGTCGGTGATCGAGTTGTGCATCCACTGCTCGAAGCGCTCGAGTTCGGCTCGTCGGGTCGCGGCATACGACTGGGTGAAGGTCTTGCCGAGCAGGTCGGCGGCCAGTGCCGACGATTCGAACAGCGCCACGGCCTGAGCGAGATTGCTCGGCAGGTCGACCGCGCCGGCATCACGTGATCCAGAGTGGGGCAGGTCCATGGATCGCTGGATGCCGTCGAGACCCCCGGCCAGCAACGCATCGGCGACGATGTAAGGGTTGGCATCCGCACCGGGACGGCGGTGTTCGACGCGCGCCGACCCGATCCCGCCGAGAAGCACGCGGCAGGCCACGTTGCGGTCGTCGTATCCCCAGGCTGCCTTCTCCGCAACGAACATTCCCGGCGCGATGCGCTTGTAGGAATTGACGAACGGATTGAACATCAGCGCCAGGTCGGGCATCGAGCTGACCAGGCCGGCGAGATAGTGACTGCCCTCCGGGGAGAGCTTGCCGGGTTCGGACGCGAAGACATTCTGGCCGCCGCGGGCGAGACTCGAGTGGACATGCCCGCCGGCGCCGGACTTGTCGGCGAACGGTTTGGCCATGAAGCTCGCACGAAGTCCGTGCTCGGCGCACAGATCACGGAGGTACTGGCGTGCGCGAGCGGCGTTGTCCGCCGCACGCAGCGCGGGCTGCGGGGTCAGAGTGAATTCGAAGAAACCCGGTCCGAGTTCGGCATGGAAGGCCTCGATCTCGATGCCGATCTCGTTCATCCGGTCGATGAACTGCTGGGCGAAGCGGTCGATCTCCGCTGAACGGGTGAGGCTGTAGGCGTTCTCCGTCGCCCCGAAGGGCTGGAACCGCGTCAGATCGCCGCGCTCGCAGTCCTTGTTCTCCTCGAAGATCCACACCTCGTACTCGTAGCCGAGCACGGGCTCGAGATCGAGTGCGCGGTACCGTTCGATCAGCGACTTGAGTACCCCACGAGGCGACGCCTCGAAGGGACGCCCATCGGGTGCGACATGGTCGCCGATCACCGCCTGCGTCCCCGGACGCCACGGCAGTTCTATCCGGGTGCTCTCGTCAGGGACGAGTGTCATGTCGGGGTAGCCGTTCTCGGCGTTGCTGAACGGCGTGTCGGTCACCTCGTCGGTCAACGAGAGACCGTAGATGATGGTGCAGAAGGCGAGACTCGCAGGACTGACCGTCTTGTCCGACTTGACGAGCTTGCCACGCAGGCCCAGGTCGTAGTCGGGGACCTCGAGCTGCGTCATCGAAACGTGATTAGACATGGTTGTGGTCCTTCGGGCGGAGTTCAGGGTTGCGTCCGACGCGGCGGTAGACGTCATCGGGTACGAGTGAGGGGTGTTTGTAGACCCACCAGGTGCAGGTGGCGTCGGCACGGCTCTCCGGCCAGGTCGGTGGGTCGATCACTCTGGTCGGGTAGCCCAGGCGGTCGATGGGGATCACCTCGTTGAGCAGACAGCAGTGGACGCAATAGGAGCAGATGCCGCGTTTGTTCCACGCCCAGTCATGGGGTTCGGTGGTGACGGCGAAGCCGAACGGGGCATCGGCCCGGGGCTCGTCGGCGGTGATGTCGGGATCGAGCGAGCGACCGCCGGACCCACACGGAGCGAATCGGAAACCGATGCGATCGGGCTCGTCGATCAACTCGATGTCACCCTGTCGGGAGACCCCGGTCAGGTGGGCATGGAACCCGTCGACGATAGCGACCATCAGTTGGTGCGCCGATTCGTTCCAACTCTGGTTCGTCAGCGAGTAGCGACGGGCATGGATGTCGTACCAATCGCCCATCAGGAAATTCCACAGGTCACCGAGTGACGACTCACCGATCAGGCGGACCGCGATGTCGATCGTCCCGGAGATACGGTCGACCGCCCGGTCGTGGATACCCAACCAGACCAGTCGGGCATTCTCGATGCTTCCAGGCGCTGCGGGGTCGTTGCGGCGGCACTGTTCGCTCGCCACGTCGACCGCCTCGACGAACTGTCCCCACTCCGCCTCGATTCCGGCCATCGCCGTCTCACCGATCAGATCGGTGAGACGGCGAACCGCCGCGTCGACGTCGTCCGCCGAAGCGCCGTGTGTCGACATCCACTCGATCGCCCGGTCCGGCCACTGTTCGTAGATTTCGCGCAGTTCCTCGGCCTCGAGGACGGTGACCTCGACCAGAGCGGCCGCATCGTCGCACAGCCCTCGGCGGAACCGATCGACGGCGGTGCGGAAGGTCCCTTGGGCCAGTTCTTCCCAACTGCCGACGCGTGCGTTTCTCCCGAGTGACGCCTCGTACGCCACCACGGGTGAGACTGGCTTCAGGGTGCTCATGTGAGAGTGAATCCTCCATCGATGCGGAGATCGGACCCGGTGATGAACCGAGCCTGATCGCTGAGCAGGAAGACGACCGCATCGGCGATCTCCTCCGGTCGCGCGAAACGACCGAGCGGAACGCGCGGAGCCAGTGACGGCGGGAGAGCGTCGGTGTCCTCGTGCGCGGCCGCCAGCGCCATCGGCGTGGCAACGAAGCCCGGCGAGACGCTGTTGACGCGGACCCCGTCGGCGGCGAATGCCCGGGCCGCGGACTGGGTCAGCATGGCCAGCCCGGCCTTGGACGCGGCGTACTGGGGAGTGGGGTCCGGGTTGCTCAACGCCACCACCCGGGCGCCTTCGATCGAGGTCACGTTGACCACCCCACCGGCCTCGGACTTGCGCAGCAGGTCCCCGGCCGCATCGATGACGTTGTAGGCACCGATGAGGTTCACTTCCAGGCACCGCAGCCACGACTGGCGGGAGACGTTCGCGAATCCGGTGTCGTCGAGAACCCCCGCGCAGTTGACGACGTAGCTCAACCCTTCCTGGCCGGTATTTTCGGTGATCACCGCCCGCAACGCGGTGACGTCGGTGACGTCGGCCGCGCAGCGGACCTGCAGGACGGTGGGAACTCCGGGAAAGGGCTCGGGCTCACGCAGGTCCAGGCAGATCGTTCGGATTCCGGCGGCCATGAGCGCGGCGGCGGTGGCGCGGCCGATACCCGAGGCGGCCCCGGTCACCAACGCCACCTGCCCGGTGAACGTCAGCGGTAACGACCGCCGGTCCGGCACGCTCGCGGTCATGATTGACCATACCTTCTGCCGTGCTCGTCCAGCGCTGCCACGAAGCACTCGCGGGGTGCGCGGATCACTCCGGCGCCGATCTGGCCCCCGTCCCGTCCGGCGAGACCGACATCCATGACGGGAAGGACGGAGGTGTCGAGGACCTTGCGGGAGTCGACGCCGGTGGGGGTGCCGCGGAAACCGAACAGTGCAATGCGGTAGGTGCTGTTCTCGCCGTGGGTGATCTCGTACATTTCCCGGTTGCGTTCGATCATCACCTCGGGGGATCCGCCCTGATAATCCTGCAGCGACAAGGCACAGGCCTGCGCGAAGCCGCCGAGTCCGACGGTCTCGGTGATCGGGCTTTCCCCGCCCATCCAAGTGATCTCGTCCTCGCTGTGCCCGGCAAACAGCTTGCCCTGGTGGATCGGCGGAGGTCCTTCGAACCAGGTGTTGCCGAGGCCGGCGAGTTTGATTGCGAAGCCGCGGCAGCTGAACGCCATGGCGGAGACGAGGGTGGAGCCGGGGACGACCATTGCGTCGGCGGAGGCCTTCGCCGCCGCCATCGACAGGCGGAGGAAGAAGTAGTCGTTCTCGGCGAGGTGGAGCATGGTCTCGCGGACCCCCGGCACAGAATCCTCGATCATGTCCAGCACCGACGGCAGGATTTCCCGGTTGAACAGGATCGAGGCCGCCGCGTTGCGGCTGTGCACCTCGTCGCCCATCCGCAGCGCCCGGGCGATCATCGGTTTGAGCGCGATGCCGCCGCGGCGGCGGATCGCCTCACCGACGACGGGCGCGAGAACCGTGTTGACGTGCTCGAGCCGTTCGTGGACGCCCTCGTCGTAGCAGCCGTAGTTCAGCCGGCGCGGTTCCTTGCCCTCGTAGAAGTTGCAGAACCCGACGTTCCCGTGGGTCCGGTTCTCGACGACGAATACCGGCATCGACGCGGTGTAAATACCGGCGAGCGAGCCGACCGCGTTGTAGTCGTGACAGGCGCCGATTTCGATGCTGCCGTCGGCGAACCGCGCGATCGCCTCGTCGCGGTAAGCGGCCAGGCCCTCGAACAGCGCTCCACCGATCAGCGCTTCACGCTGCCCACCGACGTAGGCCTCCCACGGCATCGGAGCGCCAGAGGTGAGCACCAGGTTGTCCCGGTAGCCGGGGAGCACCTCGCGTGCGGGCCGGACGTCGACCACCCACGGGTCGGCGTCGTTGAGGCGGCGAAACGCCTCATCGTTGGCGGCCTCGACCGACCCGCCCCAGATCTCGGCGGGAGCGGTCGCGAGATCGTTCGCGGTCACCATGCGGTGACACCGCCGTCGACGAGGAGGGTCTGCGCGGTGATGAAGGAGGCGCGCGGGGACAGGAAGAATTCCACGGCCTCGGCCACTTCCTCGGGTTCACCGATGCGCTTGAGCATCGCGTAGCCGGCGCTGACCTCTTCGCCTCCGGAGACCCGCGCCATCGACGGGCTCATGGGGGCGCGGATGACGCCGGGGGCGATGTTGTTGACTCGGATGCCGCGGGGGGCCAACTCCTCGGCCAGGTAGCGGGTGTACGCGGCAATGCCGGCCTTGGTGGCGCCATACACCGACGCGCCGCGGAACCGGCCGAAATGACCGGTGAGGCTGCCGACGTTGACGATGGCGGAGCCCTCGGTCAACAGCGGGGCGGTCACGTCGATGACCCGGGCCATACCGGCGATGTTCACCTGGAACATCAGCTCGAGCTTGGCCTCGTCCAGCTCACCGAGGAATGAGTCGCGCAGGATGCCGGCGCAGTTGACCACACCGGCAAGAGTCTCGCCCTCGGAGGTCACGGAATTGACCGCGCTCTCGACGCTTTCACGGCTGGTGACGTCCATCGCCACGGCGATGGTGCCCTCCAGTCCATCCTGCTTCGGGTCGAACGCGTCGATCGCCTGTTTCACGTCCGCCGCGATCGGGATGTAGTTGCTCTGCAGCAATCGGCGGCAGATCGCCTGTCCGATGACTCCTGCGCCGCCTGTGACGATTACCTTGTTGCCCACTTCGGGTTCCTTTCCAAACACGTGACCGTGGTCACCACGATGGACCCAGTTTCACCAACAAAGGCCGATTGGTCAAGTTTTTAGGTCTTTTATTTGCATGACTGTGACGGCCACCGGTTGTCGTGTTGGTCTAAAGGCTGGAGCAAATAACATGAGGGTGAGTGGTGCGCTAGATTGGGGCGAGGGGAAGGAGCCTCGTATGACAACAGCCACGGCATCGCCGTCCGGATTCGGTCCGATCCGGCAGATCCCTGCACACGAACTCGTCGTCGATCAGATGCGCCGGGCGCTCGAGTTGGGTCAGTTCCGGCCCGGCGACCGGCTTCCCACCGAGCGGGAGCTGTCGGAAATGCTCGACGTCTCGCGCACTGTGGTGCGGGCCGCGGTGGCAGTGCTCGAGCGGGAAGGCCTGATCGCTGTTCGCCGCGGGCGCGGCGGCGGATTCACCGTGCAGGCTCCTACCTACGACCCGGCCGAGACCCGCCGGCTGATGCGCCAGAACAAGACCGCGGTCCGCGATGCGTTCGACTACCGGATCGTGGTGGAGACCGGGGCGACCCGTCTGGCCGCGCTGCGCCGTCGAGCAGCCGACCTCACGAAGCTGCGATCGTTGCTCGAAAGTATGGACAGCGCCCTCGACGCCGCGATGCAGGACCAGTCCGCGCACCGGGTCACCGAGTTCCAGACTCTCGACTCCGCGTTCCACATGGGGATCGCCCAGGCCTGCCGCAACGACTATCTGCTCGAGTCGGTGGCCGACGCACGACGCAAGATGTGGCTTCCGACGGGAGCGATCTTCGGCCGCCTCGAGCCCAACGCGAACGACCATCACGAGGCGATCCTCGAGGCCATCGAGAGCCGCGACCCGGAGGTCGCGGCCGCTCAAATGGAAGAGCATATCCTCGGCACCAGGAACACGCTCGAATCCTGGCTCAAGCGCTGAGTACGGCGTCGGGCACCTCCGGAAGGGTCTGGCCCCCGTCGACGGTCAGTGTCTGACCGGTTACGAAGCCTGCGCCCTCACTGGCGAAATACAATGCGGCGTGCCCGATGTCGGAAGTGGCACCAAGTCGACGTTGCGGGATGCACGCTTCCATCCGGGCGATGGTGTCGGTGCCGAGACCGTCGAGTCCTTCGGTGCGGATGCTGCCGGGAAGGACGGCATTGACGGTGATCTTGCGGGAGGCGAGTTCCAGTGCTGCCGAGCGGACGAAGCCCAGCTGGGCGGCCTTGCTCGCTCCGTAGTGGCTCAATCCGGGAAATCCGGTGATCAGTCCGGTGATCGACGAGGTCACCACGATCCGTCCGCGGCCGGATCGGGTCAGCGCATCCAGGCACGCCTGGATGCTGAAGATCATGCCGTGCACGTTGGTCGCGAACACGTCATCGAGGTCTTCCGGGGTGATCTGCTCGAGCGTCTGCTCCGGATAGATTCCGGCGTTGGCGCACAACACGTCGAGGCCACCGAGCAGCTCGTCCGCTTCGGCGGCCATCCGCGCACACGATCGGCGGTCGGCGACGTCGGCGACGTCGGCGACGATCGCCGCGACCGTCGCGCCCAGTTCGGCCAGCCGTGCGCGTGCCTTCTCCAGCTTCGCGGGATTGCGGCCCGCGATCGCGACCTGGGCACCGGCGGCGGCGAACACCTCCGCGATGCCCAGCCCGATGCCCTGGCTGCCGCCGGTCACGAGCACTTTCACCGAGTTCGAAGTCTGCTTCATCATTTCCTTTCGGGTCGCTGGGTACGGGTCATGACCGTGTGTGGCCCCCTCGCCGCGACGAGGGGGCCACACACGGGAGTAGATCAGGCGGGCTCGGGTGCCGGCTCGGTCAGAAAAGAGTGGTCGGGCTCGTCGTCGAAGACGGTGCTGCCGATCCGCGCGTACAGGTGCGGCTTCTTGGCGCGCCAGTACACAGCCAGTGCCATCGAGCCGAAGAACAAACCGACCACGATCCACGGGATCGCCTTGAAGAACAGCGAGTCCGATGCCGATCCGGCTGCCGCCTTCATGTTGGTCGCCATCAGATAGATCACGAACACCATGCCGAGGCCACCGATGATCGGGCTCACCAGCGTGCGCCACCAGTTCGCGGTTTCCGGGTGCTGCTTGCGGACGTGGAAGTAGACGATGACCGAAATCGAACACATCGTCTGCACGATCAGCAGGCACAGCGTCGCCAGGACACCGACCAGCACGAAGAGCACGGAGTAGGGATCGGAGTTGGTCAGTGAGCAGAGCACCAGGATGAGCGCGGCGAAGATGCTCTGGGTGAGCGAAGCGATCCACGGCGAGGCATGCTTCGGGTGAGCCTCACCGAGCCGGCGCCACAGCAGCCCGTCGCGGCCGAACGCGAACAGATACCGCGCAGCGGAGTTGTGGATGGCCAGAGCGCAGGCGAAGGACCCGCCGAGGACAAGCCATTCGAAGACCGTCACACCCCACGCGCCGACGTACTCGCGTGTCGGTGCATACAGCAGCTCGAAGGGATTGGGTCCGGAGGCGCGTTCGACGGCTTGATGTGCACCGTTACCGGTGACCACGCCCCAGGAGATGAAGGTATAGAAGACGCCGATGCCGATGACGGCGATCATCGTCGCTCGCGGGACGATCTTCTTCGGGTCCTTGGATTCCTCGCCGTAGATGGCGGTCGATTCGAACCCGACCCAAGACCAGAACGCCATCAACAGGCCCAACCCGACTACTCCTCCGGCAACTCCGTTCGTGCTCAGTGCGCTGGCGGGATTGAGGGAGGACCAGATGATGCCGTCGGGTCCACCGGTGCTCAAAGACCGAACAGCGGTGATCGTCAGCATCCCGATCTCACAGACCAGCACCACACCGAGGACCTTGGCGGCGACCGAGATGTCCTTGTGCGACAGGACCGCGATCACCACCACACAACCGAATCCATACAGCTCCCACGGCAGATCGAGGCCGAACTGGGAACTGACCGCCTGCTTGGCGAACGCGGAGAAGATCCCGACGAGACCGGCTTCCATGATCATGTAGGTCGCCATCGACATCACGCCCGCTGCCAGGCCGGGAATTTTCGACCACCCGCGGGAGACGAACGTGTAGAAGGCGCCCGCCGCGGTGATGTGCTTGGCCAACGCCACGAATCCGACGCTGAAGATCGTCAGCACCACGGTGGCGATGATGAAGCCGGCCGGTGCCCCGATGCCGTTGCCGAATCCGACCGCGACGGGCAGATTGCCGGTCATCGCGGTGATCGGTGCCGAGAACGCCACCACCATGAAGACGACACCGACGAGACCGATCGCGCCACGCTTGAGTTGAGCGGGTTCGGCCGCGGGGCCGGTGGGGGAGGGGCCCTCTGGAGGGTGTGAGTTGGCGATCATGCGGGATCTACCTTTCGCTTTGTCTGCTCGATGAGCCTAAGACCGTAAAAGGCCTAAAGACAAGACCAGTAGACCAGAAAAAGTGGTTTGAGACACATTTTCTTCTGGCCGAAACATCGCCGACATACGCCGCGTCCCGGCCGGCGCCGGTCGGGAAATGGTCTATTGACTAGTTCTATTGATGCGTTTAGTGTCGTCTTGTCAGTCCTGTGGCCACCGGTTGGTCGACGGGATCGGTTTTTGTGCGCACGGCTCGGCTGCCGTATCAGGTGCCAGATCGCCACACGCGCCGTCCAAAAGGGTTCGCTCTTTACGCCGTTGTGCCCCAGTGAAATCCGAGGTGCGAAATCTCCGTTCATCTCGCGCGACTCGAGACGCGCATCGATCAGCTCCAGGAGTATCTCGACATCGCTGCCGAGCACGGTCGCGCCGCCGCGGTGGCCGGGCACGTCTCGACCCAGGTACCGGCGCTCAGCTCGGTGCCACCGACGAAGTTCGGCATGGCCGTGGCGACCGTGGACGGCTGCGTGCTCACCGCCGGGGACGGAACCGAACCGTTCTCGATCCAGAGCCTCTCCAAGCTCTTCGCCCTGTGTGCACTCCTGCAACGCAACCCCGCGGTGTGGGACCACATCGGATGGGGGCCGACCGACTCCGGCTATGGCTCGGTGGCCGAGCTCGAACGCAACCTCGGCCGACCACGCAACCCCTTCGTCAATCCGGGCGCCCTCGTGGTCACCGACCGGCTGCTCGAGCTCACCGGGGACGCGGTGGGTGCCACCATCGATCTCCTGGCCTCGACCTCCGGTACCGCGGTGATCAACTCCGACGGTCGCGTCGCGCTCTCGGAGACTGTCGCCGACCACCGCAACGCGGCCATCGCCCACGTCCTCGCCGAGCACGGCAAACTCGTCAACGGGATAGATCGAGTGCTCACGCAGTACTTCGCCCAGTGTGCGATCGCCGCGTCCGTGGAAACGGTCGCGAAGTCGGCACTCTTCCTGGCCGACCGCTCGGCCGACGCGACCGTCCTCGACAGCGGATCCGTCCGCCGGGTCAACGCGGTTCTGCTGATGTCCGGCATGTACGGCGCGGCCGGCGACGTCGCATACCGGATCGGCCTGCCCGCCAAGAGCGGCATCGGTGGGGGCGTCCTTGCCATCATGCCGGGGCTAGGCACCGTCTGCGTGTGGAGCCCTCCGCTCGACACCGACGGTAACTCCGCCGGTGGAGTGGCGGCGATCGAGGAGTTCGCCCGGCTGGCCGGCTGGTCGGTCTTCTGAGCTGCACATCGGGTAGCCGCGGGTGAATCGATCCTGCACAGGCAGTGCAGGAAGGAGGAAATGTCGATGAGCACAGAGATCCCTGTCATCGCAGTCACGCTCGACTTCGACGAACTGCCCGGGTTCGTCCACTGGAAGGAGATGTTCCGCGGCATCGTCGTCGCCGGCGCAGCACCGGTCGCCGTCGATTGCGGTAAACCGCGAACCGACCTCCCCGCGATTCTCGAGTCTGTCGACGGTCTGCTCATCAGCGGGGGAGTGGACGTCGACCCTTCCCTGTACGGCGGCTCACCCGACGACCCGCGTATCCAGAAGATCAATCCCCATCGAGATGCGAACGAACTCGCCGCACTCGAGATCGCGCGTGCGCGTGGGATTCCCATCCTCGCCATCTGTCGCGGAGCGCAGTTGGCCAATGTCGCGCTCGGCGGCACGCTCTACGCTGATCTGGCCCGGGACTGGGTCGGGCGCACCGGGCACTGGCACAGCGAGGAAGCCCTGATCGACAGCCTGCACTCGGTGCAGGTGGAAGCGGACACTCTCCTCGCCGACTGGATGGGGATCGACGGGATCGTCCCCGTCAACAGTCAGCACCATCAGGGAATCAAGTCCCTGGCGCCGTCGGCGCGAGCGGTCGCCTACACCGACGACGGTCTCGTCGAGGCTTTCGAGATCGCGTCCGACCGCCTCGTCGCGGTGCAGTGGCATCCGGAAGTGCTGTGGCGGAACGAGCCGCATGCCCTCGAACTTCTCCGCAGCTTCGCCACGGGTAAGAGGGGGGCGAGGAAGCCCGGCGCCACGGCGCTGGTCGGAGACGGGGCAGCGAACAGGGGCCCTGAGGCTTCTGAGGGAGCGGGTCGGAACCGCTGAGAGTGCAGGAGAGCGAGCCGAAAGGTATCGGCAGACGACGTGAGGACGCAAGATCGCCGGCGGTGGCCGCGAGCCCCGAGCAAGGGTGGCGGCGTGCGGTCGAACTGTCCGGCGAGCCGATCCGGAAGCTGATGAGATCGTCCACTGCCGGAGTTCCCTCATGTGTTCTCCTGGTCGACTCGACCGTCGATTACGGCGTTGTCGACCAATTCCGCGCCAGCAGGTTGTGCCCCGGCGTGGTGGTCATCCGAGTGCAATCACACCTCAGAGGAGGAATCGACACCGTGCAGGCTCTCAGGGCCACACGTGTGAACGCCGCCATCGTCGTCGGCAGTGTCGAGTCGGTCGACGACCGCGTCGCCTTCTTCGAATCGGGGGCCGATCACGTCCTCGATGCCTCCCTGACCGCGAGAGAACTGGTCGCGTGGACTCGGGCAATCCTCCGGCGAATGCAACGAGCTTCGCAACGCCCGGTTGGCAGCACCCAGGGACTGGTCCTGCAGCGGGAGTGCAACATCGTCGAACGTCTGGGGCTGCACACGGCCCTGACCCCGACCGAATTCGATCTGTTGGCAGTTCTGGCCGACGGTGAGGGGCGGGTCGTCCCCCGTCGTCACCTCCTGATGTTGGTGTGGGGCATCGCCGAGGAGACGACGACGACGAACGTCCTCAACGCGCACATCTGGTCGCTGCGCCGAAAGCTCGGCAGCATCGGTGCGTCCCACGCACTGCAGACCGTTCGGGGAGTCGGTTTCGCGCTAGCCGATGCGTGACTGCCGAACAAGGAACGGAAATCTGCCCTCTGCCGCGCAAACGGTGTCAGTGAACCTCAGCGGCAGCGGCAAGCGCGGTGTCGAGGAACGCGCCGGACAGGCCGGGGTAGAGGTCGGCCCATTTCGGCTCTGCCAGGTGGGTACGCAGACCGGCGGTGGCGGCGACAACGTCTGTGCCGCCGTCCGCGAGGAATCGGACCAGGTCGTGCCGGGCGCACTCGACCGCGACGGGAACCAGTGCCGCCTCGGCGTCGTCGGCGCGCCCGGCCGCCCACAGACACGAGGCCAGCAGGCGCATGGCGTACAGCCGCGCCAGTTCACGTCCGGTCCCGGCGAGCGCACCCACCCACTCCTCCGCCCAGTGGCAGGCGAGCCGGCTCGCCGTGGGGTCACCGTTACGCAGCAGCAGGATGGCCGTCTCGTCCTCGAGCTGCGCGGTGATCTGCTCGATTCCGTCGACCGGTTCCGGGTGCGAGTTGCGGGTGACAGCGACGAATCCACGGCGCGGCGGAAGACCGAGCCGGATACGTTCGGTGTCGACGGCCGCCCGCAGCCGTGGAAGCGAGAACCGGGCTGCGGTCCCGACACCGTCGTCGAGCTCCTTCGCCGCGCCGACACGGTCACCGCGGGCACAGAGGATTCGCGCGCGCAGACAATAGTGGCGAATCATGAAATCCGGAGCGCCACCGAGCGCGGCCGGGTCGAACGTCTCGCTGAGCAACTCGTCGGCCTCGGCGAGACGGTTCTGCTCGTACAACATCTCGGCGAGCAGAGCACGGGTGAGCCGGGCGTGCTGAGATTGCGTGTTTCCGGCATCGCGGACAAGTTGAAAGGCCCTGCGGTACAACTCCGATGCACCGGTCAGGTCCAGTTGTTCCGCTTTCGCCATACCGGCAAAGCAATACCCGTAGGCAACGGTATACGGGCCAGTCGTTCTGCTGTGGTACGGAGCTGCCCAGGTCTGTCGGCGATAGGCATCCCGAAAGCGGAACTCGTACGTGTCGGCGATAGTGACAAGCAGTGCGGCCATCGACACCACGAACGGATGTTGCCCAGCCGGGTTGGCCAGGCATTCGGCGACCAAGTCCGTGATCCCAGCGACCCGGTCCGTGGTGGCGTCGATATTCGCTTGGAGAACATCGGCTTCCACCCGCCTCCGCGAGCGCACGTCGGTGGGGAGGTCAAGGAGGTCGATCAGCTCGAGCGCGTGCCGCCGAGCCTCGACGGCGACGTCGATACGCTGCAGCTCGGCATTCGCCCATCCGATCGTCAACTGCAGTCGCGGACTCGACAGCACCAGATCCGCCGGCAACTTCGCGATCAAAGCCGAGCAGCGTCGACATCTGCGACCGATCGAGCAGATACAGGTCGTCGTGCTCGAGCAGATCCAACGCCCCCCGCCTGTCGCCGGCGGCGAGAAGATGGTCGAGGGCCTCACCGAGCATGTGCCGCTCCCGGAACCACGCGGACGCAGTGCGGTGCAACTGCGCAATCCGTCCAGGATGATCCCGTTCGAGCCGCTGCCGGAGCACCGGCGCGAACAGGTTGTGATAGCGATACCACCGGCGGTCGTCGCCCGTGCGGTCCAGGAACAGATCACGGGCGACGACGCGCTCGAGGCGGACCGCACCGTCGGGGACCTCGGCCAACGCGGACGCCAGGTCGCCGCACACCCGGTCCGGGATCGCGGTGACGAGGACGAAATCGAGCACATCGGGCTCGAGGGCGTCGAGCACGTTCTCGGCGAGATACTCACCCAGGGTGTCGTTCCCCGCACGGAACTGTTCGACCAGCCCCGCCGCGTCACCGGCCTCCCTCAGCGACAGTGACGCCAGCTGCAGCGCCGCGACCCAGCCGTCCGTCGACGCCCGCAGTTCCTCGACGTCGGAATCGGTCAGTGCGACCTGCCCCGGACCACCGAAGAAGCGGCGGGATTCGGGAAAATCGAAACTCAAATCCTCGGCACCGACCTCCCGCAGCTCGTCGTGCACCCGCATTCGGCTCAACGGCAGATTCGACCGGCTGCGGCTGGCCACCACGATCCGCAGGTGATGACAACCGTTGTCGAGCAGGAACTCCACCGTCGCGATCGGCTCTGCGGCGGTCACCCGATGCCAGTCGTCGATCACGACCACGAGGGGCTCCCCACTGTCGTGGAGCCGGTTGATCAGCGAGGTCACCACGAACCGCTCCACCGCCTGCCCGTGCTCCTCGAGTGCCTGCCCGAGCTCGCCAACCACCCCCGGGCGGACCAACCGGATCGCCTCCACCAGGTGCGAGAGAAACCACGCCCCATTGTTGTCGTCTCGGTCGACCGTCAGCCAGGCGACGGTGATTCCGTCGGCGACCAGTTCGTCGCGCCACTGCGCGACGAGGCTGCTCTTCCCGAATCCCGCAGGTGCGTGAACCAAGACCAACCGACGCTCCCCGGCAGTCCGCAACATGTCGAGGAGCCGATCACGGCGCACCAACTGCCGGGTAGTGGTGGGCGGACGGAACTTGGTCACCGGCACCGGCGGGGTGCGTGGTGACGACATGGGGTACACCCGCGGAGGCCGCTGCGCGGCATGCCCCATCCCCGCGCCGGGGGTGGAGCGAGGATCACCGGCACGCTCGGCGGGAACATGCAGATCGTCGACGACGATCCCGTTGCGGCGCTGGGTGGCACGAAGCTCGTTCCCGAACTCGGCCGCACTGCCCGGCCGCTCTTCCACGGCGCGGGACATCGCCTGTTCCACGGCGTTGCAGACGTCGTCGGGGACATCGGCGTCGCGCAGGTCAGGGACGGGCTGCGTGGAGATCCGCAGGAACTGGGCGATCACCTGCTCGCCGCTGTGCCGCTCGAACGCGGCATGTCCGGTGAGCGCACAGAACAACGTCGACCCCAGGCTGTACACGTCCGAGGCGACCGTTGGGGGGCGCCCCTCGAGCACCTCAGGCGCGGTGAACGCCGGCGAGCCCGTAATCGACCCCGCCGTGGTCTCGAACCCACCCGCGATCCGCGCGATCCCGAAGTCGGTGAGTTGAGGCTCGTCGTAATCGGTCAGCAGGATGTTCGCCGGCTTGACATCCCGGTGCAGCGTGCCGCCGCGGTGGGCGGTCTCGAGCGCCCCGGCGATCTTGATCCCCAGCCGCAGCACCTGCGCCCACCCGATCGGCCCGGTCCGGCGGATCAGCGCATCCAGAGACCCGTGCGAGTGATACGGCATGACGAGGAAGGGGCGCCCCCTCCCGGTGACCCCGACCTGGTAGAGGTCGACGATGTTCGGGTGCCCGGACATCCGGCCCATCGCCCGCTGCTCGCGCACGAAACGCGCGAGGTTCTCAGGATCGAGGTCCGTGGTGAGGACCTTCACGGCCACCGTGCGGTCGAGATCCTCCTGAAGGCAGCGGTAGACGACCCCGAACCCCCCGCGTCCGATCTCCTCGGCCTCGTCGAAGCCGGCGACGGCCAACTCGACCGCGATGTCCGGCTCGCGCTGCGTGGCCCCCGGGTCGTCCGCCATCGGCCGTCACCACCTCTGAGACGCTTCACTCAGGATAGTCCGCGCGCGCCGACCCGAGGCCCGCGGGTCGGCCGCCCAAAGGCCACGAGCGGTAGACCCGCCGTCGGCGCGGGACCGAAACCCCGCGCACTGCACGCGACCAGATCGCCGCGGCCAGCCGCGGCCTCAGCGCGCTCAGGTGTGCAAGGTGGTCCTGTTCGCCCGATGTCAGCGAGTTCCAGTCCATCCGGGGGTAGCACCCGTGGGAAATCGCTTGTCGAGCCATGCCCGAACCACCCGCTGCCACGGCCCCGGTGCCTCCGCGAAAATCATGTGCGCGGCGTCTACCATCTCCAAGGTCGCGTTGGGCAACTGTCCAGCTAGCCGCTCGGAAAGTTCGGGGCGGGTGAGGATGTCGTATGTTGCACCGATGACGAGCGTGGGTTGCTGAACACCGGACAAACGGGACAACGTCTCATGATCGCGACATGCCTGCGCGGCCGCGTGGAACCCTCCGAGGTCCGGGACGGGCATCTGGCGGAACTCTCGGGCCGCCTCCGGGTGGGCCTGCAGAAAAGGGGCGGAGAGGCAGAACAGCAGCAACGAATCGATGAGTTCGGTCGCGAGCCCCTTGGCGGCCAGTGCCTGCCAATGTTCGAAGATGACATCACAGAACACCTGCTGCTCGGACCACGTGTTCGTCAGTACCAGACCGGTGAGGTCGTCGGGGTACTTGAGTGCCCACTCCTGGCAGATGGCACCACCCATCGACGATCCGATCGCGACAACCGGGCCCAGGTCGAGGGAGCTGTGAATGGCGTGGGCATCGTCCGCCAGTTGTTCGATGCGATAGGGGCCTTCGGTAATGGGGCTGGTCCCGATACCGCGGTTGTCGTAGACCACGCAGTGGTAGTCGGCAAAGGCATCGATCACGGTCGCCCAGGACGACATGTCGTCACCGAGTCCTGCGACGAACATCAGGGTCGGTCCCGAACGATCACCACTGAACTCGACGCCGAAGCGGCCGCGAGGTGTTTCGACATACTCGGTCATGCTGTTTCCTTCTGTTCGATTGGGGTATCGGCACCGAATGTGATGTTGCGGGTCACCGCTGCCCCGATTACGGCGAATAGCGGAATGAGAAGCCAGAGATGGTTCACGAGCGCGGAATTCGAACCGGTCAGGGACTCGTAGTTGTCGATGGCGAGCCACAGGAAGAACCCGATCGCCACGAAAGCGATGACGGGGGCGATCGTTGTCACCCATAGCCGGTTCTCATCGCGGGTGGAGCGAAGCACGAAGCACACCGCAAGCGACGAGGCCATGTAGAGCACCAGGATCGAGACCGAACCGACGCCTACGAGCCACGAGTACAGCTGCACGTACGGGTCGGCTCCGAAGAGCGCAAAGACGCTGACGATCGACAAAGTCACGGCCGTCTGGATCAGGTTCGCCCGGTGCGGTGAGCGGTACCGAGGGTGAGGTCTGCCGACCGGCGACGGTAACGCTCCATCCCTGCCTAACGCGAAGAGGTACCGTGACAGCGCATTGTGCATGGACAAGACCGCCGCAAAAATGCTGGTGGCAAGGAGCCACTCCATGGCATCGGTCGACCAGCTGCCCACATAGTGGGTGTTGATCGCGAACAAGAAGTTACCGGGGTCCTCGGTCGCCACCTGCGCGGCTTCCTCGTTTCCATAGCCAATCTGGAATATCCACATCACCAACGTGTAGAAGACACCGACCACGAGCACCGCGATGTAAGTGGCCCGGGGGATGGTGCGCCGCCTGTCACGCGCCTCTTCACCGTAGAGAGTCGTCGCCTCGAACCCGACGAAGCACGCAAATGCCACCAGGAACACGATGCCCGGTGCACCACTCGACATCGCACGAATCGTGAACCCGTCGAAATTGATGCCGTCGTAGCCACCGCGGAGCAACGTCGCGACATCCAGGACCAGGATGATGGCCATTTCGACGATCAGCAGCACACCGAGCACCTTGACGCTCAGATCAATCTCGCGATAGCCAAGCACACACATCAAGGCAACTGCCGCGAGGGCAAATACCCACCAAGGGACGTCCACCGACAGCTTGCGCTCGCACAATTGCGACATCATGTACCCGAACAAGCCCAAGTTGCCGCTCAGGAAGGCGTTGTATCCGAGAATAGCCACGAAGGACGCACTGAAACCGGGTCTCGAGCCGAACGCCTTCGCCACGTAGACAGCGAAACCCCCCGGTCCGGAATGCCGCCGACTCATTGCAGCGAAGCCCACTGAAAACACCAGCAGCACAAGAGTGCACACTGCATAGATGCCGGGGGCGCCGACACTGCCCGCGGTTCCGAAAACGATGGGAGCTACGCCGGCGATCGCGGCCAATGGTGCTGCAAACGCGAGCACGAAGAACACGATACCGACAGTGCCGTACAGCATTGGGGCGCAAGCCATCCGTTGGTGGATCCTCATGGTCTGACACGGTGTCGTCCTCTCGTGAGAGTTGAGATGCCGCCTCCGCGGCGTATGGTGATACGAATTTCGACCGCTGATCCGGGCCGCGCGGAAGCTACAGCCCTCCTCGGGCGATCGCAGCATTACATCGAAACCTACTGTTGAGCAGGTAATTAGGCGGTTCAAAACGGAACGCTACACCTTTTGGCGTACTTTTTCGACCATTAGTGTGACTCGAGTCGACCGGGGCGGGCACTCACACGAAGGTTCGCGGGCGGAGGTGCGTTGGAGAATGTGGCGACGCGATCTGCGTGAGCAGGCTGGAGGGTCGCCGTCGGCCGAGTGGGCGGGGGTTTCGCACGGACGAACGGGTGGATTTCCAGGGCGACCATGGTGTCCGGATGTTCGCGGGATGCCCAGGTGCGCCTCAACGACTCGCCGAGGTCAGCGCGAGGTGGTCCCGCGGTTGCCCTGCGGGGAGGCCGAGAGCGTAGCCAGCCGGCTGTCGCCGGACATGCGCCGAACGGGGGAGGCCGGCGCGTTCCGCGAGGACGGCAGCCTCGGTGCGATTGGTGGTCCGGAGTTTGTGCAGCACGCGCTCGACATGGGTGGAGACGGTGCGTGGGGCGAGTGTCAACGCTTTGGCGATCTCTGCGTTGGAAAGGCCATCGCGCATGAGTGACAGCACTTCGTGTTCTCGGGGGGACAGGTGTGCATCCGCGAACCTGGATATCAAGGCCGTCCATTCCGTCAGTAGAGGACGTATGGAGGCGAGCGTTTCCTTGGTGTCGGGTTGGAAGTCGCTGTCATGGACGCTGGCGTGGACGACGCCTATCGTGCGGCCGGTGTTGTCTCGCAGCATCACTGATACGCCGTTGTTGAAACCCGATGGTTGGAATACACCGACTGCCGTGTAGGTGTCGCGGAAGTTCGGTAGGTCGTCCCAGCTGTAGATGACGTCAGGATTGTTCCGTACGCTGCGAAATCCAGGACATCCCTCCGTGAACCGGGGGGCCAGAATGTATTCGAGGACGTCGTCCGGGTATCCGACATTCAGCAGAGCATGATGAGTGCTGTCGTGAGGTGACACCGCGCAGACCGTCACGGAGGTGGCCTGAGTTGTGCGGATGACCAGGTCCACGACGCTACGGCATCGGTCTGCGACGGGAGTGGTGGCCGATTGACTCAGCACGACACTCCAGAGTGTGTGATCCATGCCATACAGCATAAGGGTCTATTGTCTCGACCACACTACCTTTTGTGTTAATTCTTCCGGCTGGTCAATACGTAAATATGCGGATTCCCCCAGGTACAAACGGTCCATACGCTTGCTGCACCGGGCCGAGCGTCGACCGCCGAATCAGCTGACGGTGGCATCTCGAAGTGGATCTCACGCCTCGACCCGAAGTCGCGGAAGGAACACAGCATGCATCCCTACAGACTCGCTCCCGGATCGCGGCGAGCACGACTGACCCCGCTCACCCGCGGTGGGCGACCCGGCGCGGAGGCGTCCTGAATGACCAGCACGAGTGATATGGATGGGCGGTCGGTCGCGAACGCCGACCCGACTGAGATGGCCTTACGTGCGATCGGTATCAGCAAGAAGTTCGGTGGAAACCAGGCGCTGAAACCTACCGACTTCGAGCTGGCGGCCGGGGAATGTGTGGCGATCATCGGGGAGAACGGGGCGGGCAAATCGACTTTCGCCAAGATTCTCACCGGAGCCGAGCGATCGGACACGGGGACTCTGCAGCTCGGCGGCATTGAGTCTAGCTTCGGATCTCCGCGCGAAGCGCTGAACCACGGGATCGCGCTCATCCCGCAAGAGCTGGCATATGTTCCGGACTTGGCGGTTGCCGAGAACGTCATGCTGAACCGGCTGCCCAGTCGGAAGGGCTTCACGACCCGCAAGGCGATCAGAAACGAAGCGCTCGGCGTCATGCAACGCGTCGGACTCGAGGTTGCGGTTGATCGCACGATGGCGAGTCTCAGCCTCGCCGATCGTCAAATCGTAGAGATCGTCAAGGCACTCGGACGCGAATCCAAGGTCCTCATCCTCGACGAGCCCACCGCGGCACTCACCGCGGACGAGAGTGCCAAGTTGTACGGCATCCTCCGTGACCTGCGGCAACAAGGGATCGGCATCATTGTCATCTCCCACCATCTTGATCAGATCAGTGAGCATGCGGATCGCATCGATGTCTTCCGTGATGGTGAACGAGTGTTTTCCGCAAGTCCCCGCACCACGTCCAGCACCACATTCATCGAGCAGATGCTCGGCGCCACGAGTCACGTCCTGGAGATGAGGCGAAAACGCTCGGGTGGGGGAGAGCGGGTACTCACTGTAGATAGCTGGAATGTCGGCGGGAGACCCGGACTGTCCGATGTGTCTTTCGCACTGCACGCGGGTGAGGTCGTCGGAATCTACGGAATCCGTGGCGGCGGGTCGGAACTGGTGGCCGAGGGACTAGGCGGGCGGCGACCCGAGATAGCCGGCAAGCTCACTATCAGCGGAAAAGATCTGCGGATCTTCCGCACTCCCAGAGAAGCGATGTCTTCTGGGATCTCTTACCTACCCCCGGACCGCAAGAACGAGGGGCTGGTTCTGCCGATGTCCGTGTCCGGGTCGATCAGCATGCTGATACGTCGAAGACTGGCAACCGCGGGATTCATCACCGCCCGCCGCGAGGACGATCTAGCGGCATATTGGGCGGAACGCTTCCATCTCAAGGCCTCATCCCTGCATCAATCTGTCAATGAGCTCTCCGGAGGTAACCAACAAAAGGTGCTGCTCGCGAGCCGCTTGGCAACCGAGCCGTCGGCGCTGGTCGTACACGAGCCGACGCGAGGCGTCGACATCGGCGCCCGACACGAGATGCACGAAACGCTCCGCGCCCTCGCAGATGACGGCGTTGCCGTCCTGGTCATCACCTCCGATGTCGAAGAAGCCGTCGATGTCAGCGACCGACTGCTGATTATCCGAAACGGAACGCTCGTCGCCGAACTCGGTGGGGATGCAATCACACAAGAACAAGTCGTCCGCCTTGCGGCAGCATGATGTAGGAGAAACAGTGCGCTCAGCCATTACAACTCGCGAGGCAGGAAGTCAGGAGGGCACTGCACCCTCCATTGCACGGCATCGGAGTGCCAGAACCCGCAATGTCCTTGTGCAGTCGTTGGGTATCTCCGCGTTCCTGGTCATTCTGATCGGCGTTTTCTCCTCGCTGTCGCCGGCATTTATCTCCAGCGGCAATGCCATCGGGATTCTGACCGGGATCTCCTTCATCGGTCTTGTCGCGCTCGGCCAGACTCTGGTGATCATCGCCGGGGGATTCGACCTCTCCGTCGCAGGGGTTGCGCCGCTGGCCGCAGTGGTCTTCGCAGAACTCGTCAATACCGGCACATCCGTTCTCCTGTCGATCCTCGGAGCGGTGCTGGTGGGCGTGCTGGTCGGCGTCATCAACGGCGTGATCGTCACCAAGGGGAAGATCAACCCGCTGATCACCACCCTCGGGATGCTCTCGATCTCCGGAGGTCTGGCATTCACCCTCGCGGAGGGCCAGAGTATCCCGATCGCCAACCTCACTGCCGGATTCCTCGCCGACACCGATATCGGGCTCGTTCCGAACCAGGTGTGGCTCACGGGTAGCGCATTCGTTGCGATCACCGTGGTGTTGCGCTTCACCACCTATGGTCGGTCCCTGTACGCACTCGGAGGCAATCGAGAAGCAAGTTGGCTCGCGGGAATGCGAGTCGACGCGATCACCATCAGCGTCTACGCATTCAGCGGCACCTTGGCCGCAGTCGGCGGAGTCATCCTCGCCAGCCAACTCCTCGCAGGCGACGGCAACCTCGGAACAACCGCAGCGCTGCTGTCGGTCGCCGCGGTCGTACTGGGCGGCGGCTCGTTGAAAGGAGGCTCGGGCGGTGCCCTCGGAACCCTGGCCGGCGTTCTGGTCCTCGGTGTCCTGGCCAACGGACTGACCCTCCTCCATGTCTCGGCCTTCTACCAGCAGATCGTCACCGGGGTCGTCCTCTTGGCCGCGGTCGGCCTCAGCAACCTCCGGACCCAAGTGACCGCCTCATCCTGAACATAGGCCCACACAGAGATTCACCCCGAGTCCGCATCTGCCGGAAGATGCGCCACCCCACGTCGCGCGCGAAGCGAGGAACCGATGACAACAAGACCGAACCGCACACGATGGAACCGCGCCCACCGATCTTTGATCGCGATTGGAATCATCCTCGGCATCACGAGCACGGCGTCGTGTGCGACAGATGACGCCCCCGCAGTCTCCGGTGCCGCCGCGGAAACGTCGATCGCCGGACTCTCGATGGCGTACACAAACGCCACAGACGCCGCACCCCTCTACGTCCTCCTCCAGGACGGTGTGAAAGCTGCTGCCAGCACATCGGGAGTCAAGCTCGAGACGTACGACAACGCCCTGGATGCGTCGACAGTGTCGTCGAACGCGCGACTGGTCGCGCAGAGCAAACCTGACTTCGTACTCTCGTACAACCCGATCGCCGGAATCTACGGCTCCGTCGAGAAGATCTACCAGAACGCCGACATCCCCTGTATCGCTGTCAACACACCCAGTGTGACCGAACCCAACCCCGGCTACTGCTCCTGGCTCAACCTCAGCAACCCGCAACTGTGCACCGACACTGCCAAGGCAGTGGGCAAAGCCGCCCGCGAGCGGGGATGGACCGGCGAGAACACCACAGTACTTCTCGTCAACGCCCCCAGCTTCGGTGAGCAGATCAACAACTGCAACAGCTACTTCTACAAAGAAATCACGAACTGGGTTCCAGGCTTGAGAACCATCAGCGACGTCTCCGACCTGTCCGTGACCACAACACAGCTCGGTGACTCCATGGTGCAGGTCGACGGTAAGGCCCAGCGCAGCCCCTCATTTGACGTGGTCAAAAACGCCCTCGCCGGCATCCCGTCGGACCGCAACCTCATCACCTACAGCGTCGCCGACGATTCATCCCTCGGCGCATGGCAAGCCATTGACCAGGCCGGGCGCGGAAACGACACCCTGATCGCCGGCATCGGGGGCACCGGCGAGGCCCTCACACAACTGCGCAGCAACCCAGCATGGGTTGCCGAAGGTGACCTCTTCTTCGGACACTGGGGCCAGTACATGATGGCAATGGCAGCCGCCGAGAAGAACGGCAAAGAGCTGCCGTTCCAGACAATCGCGCCGGAGGCAGTGCTCACCAAGGACTTCGCCATCGAAGACAGCATCGTGGCACCGTTGTCCGACTATTACCGCGACGGACAACCGGATGCCTACCAGCTTCCGCCTCTCGTACCTGTAGTTGAGGGAGAGACCGTGTTCGGCACGCAGACAGTTGGAAACGATTATCTCGCCGAAACGGGAGTCCTCCAGCTATTCAACAACGTTCGCGGCTTGGCAAATGGCTGATCTCGCCACAGCGCCCAGCGGGAGCAATACCGCAAGCGCAGTCACAAGCTTCGGTCCCGGACCTCAGATGCATCGCTGGTCACCGACGCAGATGACACCGGTCGCACCTAGTGGAACACGATGCCGACGAGTCACGGACACCACCGTGAACACACCTGCGAATCGGTAAGGAAAGAAGAGGAAGATGACGACAATCGACAGAGATGCCCTGGTATACCACCAATTCGACGCGCAGAGCCGTGAGCGCATCAGAGCACTGGTAACTCCCGAGATCATCGCAGAACACGCGGCCGATCCGAACGGCATGCACAGTGACGCCCTCCAGCGCGTCCTCGCATACTTTCGACGCGGACTGATCGCCGGAAAATACATCGTAGTCGCCGCAGAACCGTTCTCGGCGTACCGCATCGGCATGCTGAACGGCGACCGCGGCACACCGATCACCGTGCTCGACAACGTCTACCCATCAGAGAAAGACGTCCTTCACGCAATCTTTCTCCGCCGCCTGAACGACATTGGAGCCCTACCATGACCAACGCCCGCCAGCCCCGTCTACTGTCCTACTCCGACCGGCTATCCGTCGCGCCGAGCGAACCGATCGAGTTCAAGGTCAGCAGCCTGATCCCCGGTGAATTCACCGCCGAAATCGTCCGACTCCAGCATGGCGACCGCAATCCCGAAGGTCCCGGATTCCGCGAGCACATCATCAAGTCGGTCGCTAGTGGGCAATACCCGGCCCGGGCCCAGGACATCGACCCCGGGTCCTTCATCCGCGTGGACGACCCCAGCGATCGACTCTCACTGACAGGAGCATTCTCCCTGCACGCGTTCGTGTTTCCGACAACCGCCGAGCAGCCACGGCAGGTTGTGCTCGGTCGCTACGCACTCGACACCGAGACCGGATACGCCCTCGAGGTCGGTCCCGAAGGGGTAACCCTCCGCATCGGCGACGGCACCGGCTCGTCGGTGATCTCCACGGGTGACCCGCTCTATGGCTCATGTTGGTACTCGGTGGGCGCCACCTACGACCCCCAGACCCGGATCGGCAGGGTTTGGGCCGAGTCGGTAATCACCTCGACCAACAGCCTGGTGGCGAGCACCGTGCCGATCAGCGGCCCCGGCAACAGCGAGGGCACCCTCGACCGTGAACTAGGCGTAGCACCGACGCCGTTCCTCATTGCCGCAGCCAACGCCGGAAACCGGTTCGAAGCGCACTTCAACGGAAAAATCGAACGCCCGGCAGTCTGGAGCCGCGTCCTGACCGACGACGAAATCTGTGCGCTACGCGACGGCAGCGAGACTCGCACGCACTTGGTCGCACTGTGGGACTTCGCCGCCGACATCACCAGCACCGGCGTGACAACCGACCGAGTCCGCGACCGTGGCCCGTGGGCACTGCACGGAACCTGTCAGCAAGGTCCGGCCCGGGGTATGACCGGTCGGCTCTGGTTGGGCGTCGACGAGCGATTCACACTCGTCCCTAGCGAATACGCCGCCATCCACTTCCACGACGACGACCTCGAGGACTGCGGCTGGGACACCGACCTCACATGGACGGTCCCTGATGATCTTCCGAGCGGCGCCTACGCACTACGGATAACGCAGGACGACGAAGTCGACCGCCAGCCATTCTTCGTTCTACCTCCGCGCGGATCTGCGACCGCAGATGTTGTCCTGGTAATACCGACCGCAAGCTACCTTGCATACGCCAACGAACACCTTGCCCCAGGTGGGGCGTTCGCGCAGTCGATCTTCGGACAGACGCCCGTCCTCGGAGCATCCGACCTCTACCTCCACGAGCACCCAGAGCTCGGCTTGTCGCTGTACGACCTCCACTCTGACGGAAGTGGCGTCCACCTTTCCTCCTTGCGGCGGCCCATCGTCAATCTGCGCCCAGACAAGCGCACATCACTCGGCGGCCCCTGGCAGTTCCCCGCGGATCTGCACCTCGTCGACTGGCTCACCGAGAAAGGCATCGAATTCGACGTCGTAACCGACCTGGAGGTCCACCAGGAAGGCGTTGAACTGCTCAGCCAATATCAGGTTGTGCTCACCGGCTCTCACCCGGAATACATCACACGCGAAACACTCGATGCCTGGGAGCAATACCTCACACAGGGTGGTCGGGCACTGTACCTCGGAGGAAATGGCTTCTACTGGGTCACCAACTGGCACCCCGAGAAGTCCCACGTGATCGAGGTCAGGCGCGGTGAGTCCGGAATCCGTGCCTGGCAGGCGCAGCCGGGCGAGCTTCACCTGCAGACAAACGGTGAGCGCGGCGGTCTGTGGCGTTGGCGAGGCCGTGCGCCGCAGAAGTTGGTCGGCGTCGGATTCGCAACGCAGGGATTCGATTACTCGTCCTATTTCGTGCAAACCGAGGACGCCGCTGAACCCGCTGTCGCGTTCATTGTCGACGGGATCAAGCCTGACGAGAAGATCGGGGACTTCGGTTTGGAAGGCGGGGGCGCGTCGGGCTTCGAACTCGACCGCTACGATCTGACGCTCGGAACTCCTCCAGGTAGTCGGCTCCTGGCCACCAGCGAAGGACACTCCGATAATTACCCCCGTGTGTCGGAAGAAGTGCAGTTCACTATGCCGCACATGGGCGCAACGATGGACTACCAAGCCCGCGGCGACATCGTCTACTTTCCCACCCACAACGGTGGCGCCGTATTCTCGACGAGTTCGATCGCGTGGTGCGGCAGCCTCTCTCACAACGACTACGACAACAACGTCTCACGCATGACCGAGAACGTCATCAGGCGGTTCCTGGACAACACGCCCCTGTCAGCCGAAGGCTCCATGCCCTCCACGCGGCCATGACACGGCCGGCCAGCGGGTACAGACCACCGAGCGAATCCGTACCCGCTGTCAGGTTCATGCGCCTCCGGCGGTTCCCGCGGCTGCCGGCCGGCGGTGTCGAGGATGCGGTATGTGCTGCTAAACGGTTCGGCGGCGCTGATCATCCGGTCCAGGACCCGCGCCACGTGCGGGTGGTCCTCGAGATGCTTGCGGGACAGCAGCAGCTCGGTCGTGGGTGTCACCTCGCCACGCAGGTAGCCGTGCATCTGGGCGACAGCGTCGGACCATTCCCACCGTTGCCCATCTAGAAAGAAGCGGAAGCTGCCGACCCTCTTCCGGCGGATGGAATTCAACGAACTCGGTCCGACCCGCTGGTGCTCGGCCTGCGCAACAACGGCCGGCGGCTGCACCAGCAAAACGATGGTCTGGAACCCCTGATCTCCGGTGGCACCAGTACGTGACGCTCCGCACTGGCCCTTTGAGGTGTCGCCCGTGTCAGTGGGTGTAGTCGTCGGCGCCGATGCGGTGGACGTGGATGAGGTTGGTGGATCCGACGGTGTTGGTGGAGAGCCGGCGACAATGACGACGAGATCGCCGCGCTGGTATCGATCGAGCCGGAGGAGGGCGGCATCGACTTGGCGGATCATGTCGTCGGTGGTGTGGACGGCGTCGACGAGGACCATTTCGGTGCCCCAGGTGAGGGCGAGTTCGTTGCGGACCTGGGCGACGGGGGTGAAGGCCAGCAACGGTAGCGGGGTGTGTAGGCGGGCGAGGCGCCGCACAGTCTCGCCGGATTGGGTGAAGGCGACGAGGGCTTTCGCGTTCAGCCGCTCCCCGATGTCGCGGGCGGCGAAGGACAGCACGCCACCCCTGGTGCGAGGTACGTGGGTGAGGGCGGGAACGGTGGTCGATTCCTGTTCGACGGCGCCGAGGATGCGGGCCATGGTGCGCACGGTTTCGATCGGGTACTTGCCGATGGAGGTTTCGCCGGAGAGCATCACCGCGTCGGCGCCGTCGAGGACGGCGTTGGCGACGTCGGACCCTGCCGCGGTCTGCCGACGAACGCATCTCACGCCCCCAGCACGTGCCCTCATGGACCAATTCACGCCCATATGCATCGACGTCACCGGCCCCTTGGGACAGCATTCGAGACACCCGCCAAGCCCTAACGAAGAACTGTCCCATCGCTAACCGCTGCAGGACACTGCCGAGAATCGATGGTTATGCGACAACCGCTACGAACTGCGGAAATCGCCTGAAAAGCGTCGGTAACCTGCGTCGAAACTATGTCGAAAAACCTCAGCCCGGGACATTTCGACACATGCCGGTCGGCTACGCGCGCGTCTCCAGCGCAGACCACCACACCAAGTCGACACCCTGCGTAGACCGGCGCCCTCGCGCTCGCCCAGGACGGGTCGGTCATTCGGCATGAAACTGGGGCATTCTAAGTGACATAAGGTCCGTTATCCGAACTTTGGGAACGTATGTCTAGCAATTTATTTTGGGGGAATGTTCGACGCGGGCCACTGAGTGCCTGACTGAAGTCACAGCAATCGAGATCTCAGTTTCGCACTGGTGAGCCCGGCGCAGTGTGCGACGCGCACACATGGTGCGCGACTGGCGCACGACCCCGTAGTCGGGGATGTCTCATGGGGGGCTGTTGGGGGGTGCGTTTGTTTCTGGTGACCGGCCGTGTGGTCAGGAGCCATGGGTAGCGAATTCGGTTGCGGCATCGCGGATGGTGTCGCGGACACTGTCGAGGTTCGCTTCGCGTAGTAGCTGTGCGGGTGGTTGGTTGTCGAGTGCGGGGTTTCGTCCTTGGAACCAGGTTTGGATGACGGCGGGGGTGTCGCGTGCGCTGATTCGTCGTGCGGCGTCGAGGGCGACGTGGAGTCGGTTGAGGATCACTGCGTCCGGGAGTGGGGTGATGCCGTCCACCCATCCGTGGACGGTGGCGGTGTCGGGTGCTTCGGCAAGGTATGCAACGAGTTTCGTGCCGAGGAGTGATCTCAGCTCGGTGATGAGGGTGTGCGCTGCCGTGTCGGATGCGGGGTTGGTGTTGACCATTGACATCTCCTTGGTCAGCCCCTGTGTGTGCTGTTCACGCTACTCGGGTTCAGGGTGAGGCCATCAATTCGCGATGCGTATGTTTCCCCTGGTCAAGGCTTTTCTGGGTGGCGTCGCTGCGTTAGCGTGAAGGTATCGGATCTGCCTTCACACACACAAACGTGAACATCCAACTTCATATCCCCGAAGTGGGAAGAAGGTGATCCGCTCAACTCTTACCAACGCACCGAAAGACACCGAATAACGGTCGGTGTCTTTCGAATTCGTCAGCTGTGGTGCAGCTGGCCCCATGTGATTCATGAGGAGTGGACACTCATGACGATACTCGCTTGCGCTTTGATCGGCGACGGAGCTTTCGGAAGTCACCGGTTCGAGAAAATGGGTGATCACCGATGACGGCCTACAAACGGCGCGCTGATGACGCCGCTGTCATTGCAGCGCGTATCCGGTGTTTTGAACCACGATCGGTCGACCCGGCCGTGTGGTCGGTGGTGGCGCCGTGGGTGCGTGAGACCGTCGAATTATTCGGCCCTGCGTTGCATAGTCAGGCGGCGAACGCGTTGAAGGCGCTGTCGCGGTTCGCGGTGTGGGCGATCGATGTGGGGTACGACCTCGACCGGGAGACGGTGCTGGTTCCGGAGGTGCTCGAGCGGTATCGGGTGACCGGGATGCGGGAGTTGGCGCCGACCTCGCGGTCGGCGGAGGTCTCGCGGCTGCGCAGGGTGGCGCGGGCGGTGACGCGGCGGGCACCGTGGCCCGCAGCCGGCGCTCCCGGGTCGCGGCAGGGCCTGTCCGCGCCGTACATGCACGAGCAGGTCGAGTCGTACTGGGCGGCCGCCCTGTCGCAGAATGGGCCGTTTCGGGTGCAGGCGTTGACCGCGGTTCTGGCGTTGACGGTGGGGGTGGGTGCCCGCTCGGGCGAATTGTTCGCGGTGACCAGATCGGAGGTCACCCGGGTCGACGGCGTGGTGGCGGTGCGGCTCGGGTCGGAGGCGTCGGGTCGGGTGGTTCCGGTGAGGGCGGGGTGGGTGGATCGGCTGGAGAAGGTCGCGGCCGGGGCCGGGGCGGGGCCGTTGGTGGCCTCGCACCGGGCGGGCCGGGATCAGGCGGCGGCGTTGCTTGCCTCGTTCGAGTACCCGGCCGGGTTGCCGCGGTTGGCGGTGGCGCGGTTGCGGTCGACGTGGCTGACCGGTGTGTTGTCCGATTGTGGTGTGGCGGAGATCTTCGCGGCCGCCGGGATCGTGAGCGGGAAATCCTTCTCGGATCTTCGGCCGTATCTTCCTGCGCCGGAGGTCGGGTCGCCTGGGTGGCGGCGGTTGGCGGGAGGGGGCGGCAGTGATGGCGCCGCGGACATCGGAGGAGATCATCGAGCAGTACACCCCGCGGATGCCGGCGCAGGAATGGGAGGCGATCGCGGCGTTCGTGCGTGACGTCGTCCGGCGGGGGTTCTCACCGTCCCGGAACTCGCGGCAGTGGTTGAACCGGATCTCGACTGTGACGTCGATGGTGGCGTGGGCGGTCGAGCAGGGGTTGCCGCTGGAGGTCGAGCAGATCTTTCATCCGGCGACGGTGAACCGGTACGCGGTCACCGTCCCCGGGTTGGCGGACGCGACACGGTCCTGTCGCCGGTCGGCGCTGACAGCGTTGTCGCGGCGGATCACGCGGGTGGCGCCGTGGGAGCCGCCCCGTCAGGCGTTGCCGCACAGCCCGGTGTCGAGGCCATACACGAGCGAGCAGGTGGAGACGTTGCTGTGGTGGGCGCCGCGGCAGGCGAGTGTGGTCCGTCGCCGGGGCCTGGCCGCGGCGGTGGCCGTCGGTGTCGCCGCCGGCCTGGCCGGCGCCGAGATGGTCAATGTCGGTGCGGCGGATGTGCGGGTCCGCGGCGAACATGTGATTGTCACCGTGTCAGGGCGGCGGGCACGGCAGGTTCCGGTCCGGCCGGCGTACCGCGAGGCGGTGCTCGGGTCCGCGGAGCATGCGGGCGGAGGGCACCTGTTCCGGGATCCGGTGCCGCGGGTCGAGTTCGTCGGGGAAGTGTTGGAGCATTGTGATCTCCCGCCCGGTCTGCGGCCGGTGACCTCGTCGAGGTTGCGGTGCACGTGGGTGTTGGTGATGCTGCAAACGGTGCCGCTGCCGGTGTTCCGGGATCTGTCGGGGGTGATCGGCGAACGTCAGATCGTTGCGCTCTCGCGCAGTCTGGAACGCAGGCCGCGGCGGTCGTGGATGGCGGCCGAACTCGACGCCCTCGCGAAGGCGGTGCCATGGTGAGCGGGAAGGGCAGGGTTCGTCGATTGCACGAGGTGTCCACCACTGTTCACCGGACCGAGCCGTGGCAGTTCGATCGGGTGATCGTGGGGATCGAACACTGTGAAGCGCGTGAGTTCGTGCGGGAGGTGTTCGACCACCATCGCGGAGCCAAGAGAGTGTTCAACGCGGATGCGTTCCTGGCCGGATACCTGCTGACCCCGATGCTCGGGTTGCCCTTGCATCAGACGAAGGTCGCGGAAGTTGTGCGGGGATGGTCGAACTCGCAACGCCGGGAGGTGGGACTGCCCGCGCACGTCGAGATCAGCTCCAAGAGCGTCAACGACGCGTTGCGGCGGTTGATGGAGGCGTGCCGGTCGCCGCGCCATCCGGAGTGGGACGAGCGCGCCGTCGCGCAGGCCCTGCGCGATGCCACGTTGTGGTGTCACCTGCTGGACGCCCCGGCCGGGTCGGATGCCCGCTACATCTACACGATCGGTATAGACGCCCGAATGGGCTGGCGTAGTGGTGAGTTCGAGGAAGTTATATTCTTCTGCGGCTTCGACCTGCACGTGATCACGGAGGTACCGTCCGCTCCCGGCCGTGGCCCGGTTGTGCACGTGTCCCGGGCGATGAACCTCTCGCCGGCGGGGGCGAACAAGGGAGTCATCGGCCTGCCCGGAGTCCAGGCACTCGGCGACAGCATCGGGAAGGCGCGCCATCTCACCGCCGACCGCGCCTACAACTCTCGGTTAGAGAGATGCTTCCCGCAGTTGTGGGAAGCGGTGTCCGAGTCGGGGTATTCGGTGATGGACGCTCGCGGTAGACATTTAAATATGGTTTGAGCTGCAAAGGACCCGTGACAATGCCAGAGCGGGGGAGGACGATCAAGTTAGAAACCAACCGGTTTTGACAATTTGTGCTATCCGGATGGGCGAGATCCCAGCCGGAACCGAGCACGTCCAGCAGCGGATGGCCTTCCTGTGTCCTGGTGGAAGGCTTCGTCGCCGCGCGCGGGCGGGCGCGAAGTGCTGGAGTAGTGATCCCTTTGTGCACGGCAACACGGCTTTTGAGGTTCGGGCAGGCTCGTTGCCGTACAGCGTCAGGTCATCGGACGGTTGGTAGTGCGCTACTGGTTATGGTCTGCGACTACTTCAAAGCAACGGCGGCACGGTTTCGCCGCCCCGGGAGGCATCGGCCCACCGAATCGTCAATCGTGGTCGGCTCGCCGAGACAGTTGATCCCGCAGGAAGTTGTAGCCTCATTTGGGTTTGGCGGGTGATGGTATGTCGCGCGTCTTTCTGAGTCATTCGAGCCGGGATTCGCGAGCCGCTATCGCGGTGAAAAGGTGGCTGATCGAGCAGGAACCGGGTTTGGCTGGCGAGATCTTTCTGGATTTGGATCCGCACACCGGGATCCGGCCGGGTGAGCGTTGGAAGCAGGCGTTGCAGCGGGCGAGCAACCGCTGCGAGGCGGTGATATGCCTGCTCTCCGCGAGCTGGCACTCCTCGCGTGAATGCACGTACGAGTTCCGGTACGCGGACGCGTTGAACAAGGCGATCGTATGCGCCCGGCTCGAGCCGGTTCCGGACACTGGTATCACCGGCGACTGGCAGCGTTGCGACCTGTTCGGCGATGGCCCCACCATCGAGATTGTCGTTGATGGTGGGGACCCGGTGGTACTCACGGTCGATGGTCTGCACCGGTTGCTTGACGGGCTGCGTGCGTTGGGGATCGGAGCAGAGTATTTTCCGTGGCCGCCGCCGGCGGACCCGGAACGGGCTCCGTACCGGGGTTGGGAACCACTAGATGAGGCCGATGCTGCGGTCTTTTTCGGGAGGGACGGTCAGATTCTGCGCGGATTGGATGCGGTGCGGGGTATGCGCGTTTCCGGTGTGGAGTCGTTGCTGGTAATTCTAGGCCCCTCGGGAACTGGAAAGTCGTCGTTTCTGCGGGCCGGTTTGCTACCGCGGCTGCGTCGCGACGACCGCGCGTTCTTGCCGCTGAACATCGTGCGCCCCGAACGGGCCGTACTCACCGGTGAGCTCGGGCTCGCCCATTCCCTCTATAGTCTTCGCGCCGGCCTGGGGCTGTTACAGCCGCAATTGGGGGAGATCAAGGCTGCCTGCCTCGAATCCGACGTCGACCGGCTGCTTGCGTGGTTCGCCGAAGCCCGACAGGCGGCACGCGCCCGTCTGCTCGATGCGCCCCCGGAAGCACCGGCGCCGACGCTGATCTTGCCGCTCGACCAGGGTGAGGAACTCTTTAGCGCCGATTCGGGACCGCAGGCCCCACGATTCCTGCAGATCCTGGCAGCACTATTACGCCAAGACGCCGAGGCTGCCCCCGGGTTGATTGTTGCGGTTACCATCCGCGCCGACCGCTACGAGCCGCTACAAACAGCACCGGAGTTGGCCGCGGTACAAAGTGTGGTGTTCGACGAACTCAAGTCGATGCCACCGGCCGAGTTCAAGGAGGTCATCACCGGCCCGGCCCGGCGCGCGACCGAGGCCGGACGAAGATTGACAATCGAACCAGCGCTGGTCGACCGCCTGCTGAAAGACAGTTCCGAGGGGGCGGACACCCTGCCGCTGCTGGCCCTCACCTTGCAGCGTCTCTACTGTGACTTCGGCGATGACGGGAATCTGACCGTGGCCGAGTACGAGACGATGGGTGGAATGCCACGAGTGGTGCAGACCGAGATCGACCTCCTGCTCAATCCCGACCCTGCTGCCCGGAAGGCTCAACTCGACACCTTGCACGATGCGTTCATCCCGTGGCTGGCCACAATCAACCCAGACAACGACCAGCCGATGAGACGCCTCGCCCGCGGGTCCGACCTGCCGCCGGCTAGCTCCACGCTGATCGACGCGTTCGTCGAGAAACGGTTGCTGGTCAGGGATATTCGCGACGGACAGCCTGTGTTCGAGGTCGCCTTGGAAAGTTTGCTTCGTCAATGGCGTGAACTTGCCGAATGGCTACAAACCGAAAGCCGGAACCTAAAGGACGCTGACATCCTCGAGCGTGCCGCCGCGGACTGGCGAACGAACCATCGCCATGATGCGTGGCTACTCGAAGGGGAACGTCTTAGCGAATTCGAGAGACTCGCAACTCATGTGGGTTTCGAGGACAGATTGAGATCGACGCGCGAGTACCTTAGCGCGTCGCGACAGCGTGAAGATGCGCGGCAAAAAGAGGAAAAACGTCGACAAGAGATGGAGCTGCAGGCCGCGCGGGACCGGGAGCATGCCGCCAAAGCCCTCGCCACCGAGGCGCAACGCCACGCGGTGGTTCTCCGTAAGCGATCACGAGCGTTGAGAATTGTACTGGCGGTCACAGCGGTAATTGCGTTGGTCGCCGTGTATGGGTTGGTAGGCGCTGTACAGGCGAGGAACCAAGCTGAGGAGCGCACAAACCAGGCAACCGCTCTGCGGTTGATTTCCGAGGCCGAGCAGATTGTCGCCGGTGATCGGTCGGGAAGTGATGTTCAGGCACTGCAACAAGTTCTCGCAGCCACGGAGCTGCGAGAGAAGGCAGATGGCGATGCTCTTGTGAATGCTCGGATCGACGGCGCAGCATATGACCTGGTGAATGGACGGCGTGACCAAGTCCGGGTCATCGAGACTCCTTCACCCGTTGATGCAGTGGCTGTAAGCCCCGATAGTCAACAGATCGCCTCGGGCAGCGACAACGCCACTGTGTACCTCTGGAATGCTGGCAGCGGTCAGCAGGTAGGTGAGCTGCACCACGAGAAGTACCCGGTGCGCGGCATTGCATTTAGCCCGAACGGCAAGTGGATTGTAACCGGCGGCGGGGACCGGAACGTGCGGCTGTGGGATGCCAAGACTGGCGATCCGATCGGGGCGCCGATGAAGCACGATGAGGCGGTACATAGCGTCGATGTCAGCAGTGACAGTCGGCTCATTGTCTCCGGCGGAGAGGATTCCACAATTCGGCTGTGGGAGACGTCGAGCGGCCGACCGGCTATCGAACCGATCAGGGACGGCGGAGGAATTGTCCGAAGCGTCGCATTCAACCCCGCCGGTGATCGCATCGCTTCCGGTGATGAAGACGGCAATCTTCGGGTCTGGGACACCAGCGGTCGGCAGGTCGGTGAGGCACGGACCGGCACGAAGGTGTTGAGCGTCGCGTACAACCCTGCCGGTGATCGCATCGCCTCCGGCGACCTCGACGGCACTATTCGGATATGGGATGCGAACGGCCTTCCAGTGGACCAGACGTTTGCAACGGTAGGCGGCGTGCTGAACAGCATCGCGTTCAGCCCCGATGGAAGCCAAATCATCTCCGGCGGTGGCGCCAGCGCAGTTCAGATATGGGACCTAGCAACGCGCCAAGAGATTGGGGATCCGACAATCATCAACAGTGGTGCGGTGATGGGCGTCGCGTTCAGCCCGAACAGCCGCCAGATCGTGTCAGGCAGTAGGGACGGTACGGTGCACATATGGGACCCGATCGCCGCCACACCGATCCAGACGAGCCAGGGCTCGATCCACGCTGTCGCCTACGGTCCGGATGGTCAGCAAGTCGCTTCGGCCGGCGAGGACGGCACGGTGCGAACGTGGGATGCGAAGTCCACCAAACCGATTGGTTCACCATTCGGGGATCCGAGTGGTGGCGAGAACGCAGTACTCAGCGTCTCTTACAGCCCGGATGGGAAGCGTCTCGTCTCCGCCGGAAAAGATGGTGCAGTGAGGTTGTGGGACGTGACTACCCGCCAAGCAGTGGTGTTGCCGATGGTCCCCCCAGTTGGCGCACCGCCGACGCGCCCACCGCCGCCGCCCACCGAACCGCACTGGGTGCAAAGTGTCGCGTTCAATGACGACGGTTCCCGGATCGTGTCGGGCGGCAGCGACGGCGCAATACGTCTGTGGGAGGTAACCGGCCGGCCGATCGGTGCGATATACGGACATGCGGGGGTAGTCAGGAGTGTTGCATTCAGTCCGAACGGCCAACAGATAGTTTCCGGCAGCTGGGATTTCTCTATCAAAATGTGGAGTGCAAACAACCTATCCTCATTCGGCAATCCAATGACTGAGTCAGGGATGTATGAGGTGTATGGCGTCGCTTTCAGTCCCGACGGCCATCGCATTGTCTCCGGGAGCTATGACTCAGCACTCCGCGTGTGGGATGCAGACAGCCAGCAGAAGGTCGCTGAAATCGAAGGTGATAACAATATGGTGTGGAGCGTCGCCTTCGCACACGACGGCCGATGGATTGCATCGGGGAGTGACAATGAAGTGCGGCTCTGGGATGCCGACACCTACGAGGCGGTGGGTCAGCCGTTTGTGGGCGCTCAAGGTTTGGTCCGAAGTGTCTCGTTTAGCCCCGACGATCGACAGATTGTTTCTGCGAGTTGGGACGGACTCCTGCGATTCTGGGCGACACCATCAGATGTCAATGGAGCTCTGTGTGGGAAGCTCAATAGCAATATGAGCCGCCAGCAGTGGGACGAATGGGTCTCTCCGAGCATTGACTATGCAGAGGTTTGTCGCGGTCTACCAATCCCGCCCGACGAATGATGACTCCGACGGGACTACTCGTATCCGGGGGCGCAGACAGACCATAGATGGTTCGCAAGGCGCGCAAGACAGTCCGCCAGAGCACCTTGAGGGTAAGTCCCGGCACGGGATGTAGGACGAGGGTCGACCAGTGGCATTTGCCCGCCGCCCCAACTACTCTGGAATATAGGATTGGATGAAGAATTACGGGTAGCCGTGGCGGAATCCTGAAAGGCGTCGGTGATGCCGAAACCAATCGCGTTCATGGTGATGCCCTTCGGAGTGAAGTCAGTTGATCGGGCCGAACTGCACGTCCCCGGCTCAGTGGACTTCGACGCACTGTGGGAGAGGGTGTATCTGCCGGTACTTGGAGAGATCGGTTACGAGGCGGTAAGGGCGGACCGCGACCTGGGGGCACTGATTATCACCGAGATGATTCAGCGGCTCACGATAGCCGATCTGGTTGTCGCTGACCTCACTCTTCCGAATGCCAACGTCTACTACGAGGTGGGTGTGCGACATGCAGCACAGCAGCGCGGTTGCGTTCTCCTCGCGGCGGATTGGGCTAGGCCGATGTTTGACCTCGCACAAATGACTCAGTTGCGTTTCCCGCTCACCGACGGGTCCATCCCCGAGCATGTCGCCAACGAAGCCCGGACCAAGCTGATTAAGGAACTCAAGCGCTTCGTTGACAGTACGTCCCCCGTGTTCGACGCAGTCACCGGCTATCCTGACCACATCAATCTAAGCCAGATGTCCGCCTTTCGTGCCACAGTCGATCAGCTGTTCGCCTTCGATGCCGACGTGCGGGAGGTCCGCAGCCTTCCGGCGCCGGATCGTGCCGCGGCGGCACGCGCAGTCGCGGAGCGATACGGTTACGAACCAGCCGTGCGCGACGCTGTTGCCCTCCAACTGTTGAGGCTGCTGTGTGAGACCGCACAGGAGCGAAAAGACTGGGCATTTGAACTGAATTACATCAGGAACTTGCCCGCTCGCCTTATCCACCATCCGATAGTCGCTGAGCAACGCGCACTTGCGCTTGCGAAAAAGGGCGATGTGTCGGCCGCCGCGGCCGCCATTGAGCAGTTCATCTCCACGCACGGCGCCACTTCGGAACGTTACGGCCTCCTGGGCGGCCGATACAAGCAGCTCTTGCGGGCAGCAGTTACACCCAAGCATCGGCGTCACTATCTCGCCAAGGCTATTGATAGTTACGAAAACGGCATGTTGCTCGACCTGAACAACTATTACCCTGCATCCAATCTTCCACGCCTATATCGTGAGCGCGGTCTGCAGGGCGATCTGAAACGCGCCGAGGAAGCAGCAATAATCACGACCGAAGCATGCAGGCGCGCAGATAAATTGGGCGCAGAGGACGAGTGGACCAAGTCCGCGATGTTGGGTATCGCGTTCTTTAATGGCGATCTCATCGGGGCACGAAAGCTGACGTCGCAGTTCGAAGCAGACGGACCCGGAGCTTGGCAATTGGAGGCGACGATCGGCGATCTGCAGATCGATACCGCTCAACAAGTCGATCCCGAGATTCGTGCGGAGCTGAACTCCGTTCTCGACCGACTTGTGGAACTGATATCCCCACCCACACCGATGGACAGACCACCATCAGTAGCCAAGCACGCGGCGGATCCGGGCGCGTCGATGAGTACGGACCGTGATGCCTGACATGCCAACTGTGGTAGTTGTCAGCGGCCACATGGTAGACACCCCAGATCGGTCCCGACCGCGATTTCCGCCTCAAGAGGTTGAGCGAGTCGCAGCTGAGGTCGATGACACATTCGAAATGTGGGGCGTGGGGCCGTCGACCACCGTGATCACTGGCGGTGCGCGGGGCACGGACATCATTGCCGCGGAAGCAGGACTCGCCCGCGGGGCTCATCTGGTGCTCTGCCTCGCCCTACCTGCGACTGAATTTGAGCAACACTCCGTCACGATTCCTGACACCCAATGGCAACAACGGTTCAGGTCGCTTCTGGCACGCGCTGATGTCGAAGTTGTCAACTTCGGCGGGATTCCACAAGGCTACGACGTTTACGCCGCAACCAACATTCGGATCATTGAACGGGCACGTATGCTCGATCCGCGGCCACACGCGCTTCTGGTGTGGGATGGCCAGCACGGAGATGGCCGCGGTGGCACACGTGATTTTGTCCACCGACTCGGGTATACCGGACCTGACCCCCGCGTCCGAGTCGTCGATCCGACGGCCCGCCGCTACGAAGCTAGGCAGACCATGCCCGGTCCAAAGAGGCTTCTTGCCCTCGACGGCGGCGGCATCCGCGGCACACTCACCCTCGAGATACTGAGAAGTATCGAAACTAAGCTTCGTCAGCATCGGGGTTGCAATCTCGTGCTCAGTGACTACTTCGACTACATCGGCGGCACCAGTACGGGTGCGATCATCGCCGCTGCGCTCGCGCGCGGCAAGTCGGTCAGCGAAATACAAGATAAGTACGAAACTCTCGGCTCAAAGGTATTCAAGCGAAGGCTGTTTCCGATGTGGCTTCGCTCGATCTATCGCGACAGCAGGCTGACGAGTGAACTCGACGACTTCTTCGGTGCTGGCCTCACACTGGGCGACCCAGAGTTCCGATCACTATTGCTGGTGGTCCTCCATAACACTGTCTCCGATTCGGCGTGGCCACTGAGTAACTGCTCCAAGGCGCGGTACAATCGCGCCGAGCGATACCTCAAGCCAGCGCCCGACCGAAATCTCGATCTCCCGCTCACGAAGCTGATCCGCGGAAGTGCTGCTGCACCAGTGTATTTTTCGCCGGAAAGTTTGCGGATCGGCACAGATGACTTCGTGTTCCAAGACGGGGGCCTGACGCCGTTCAACAACCCGGCACTACTAATGTTCTTAATGGCCACCCTTCCGGAGTACGGATTGCAATGGCCAGTTGGACAACAGAATATGCTGATCGTGTCAGTCGGCACCGGATCGGCCGCTGCAGTCCACACTGGACTTCGCGCAAAGAATGTCCACCTACTTTTCAACGCCAAAAACCTTCCCGCAGTGTTGATGCGTGGCGCCGCGGTCGGCCAAGACCTCATCTGCCGATCCCTAGGCCGGTGCCTCACTGGTCGCCCGATAGATAGCGAGGTGGGTGACAGGCTCAATTGTGCCAGTGTAGCTGGAGAAAGTTTGTTCACCTACCTGCGGTACGACGCAGATCTATCCAGCGAAGCCCTACACCGCGCTGGCATCACATCTGTTCGCGAACAGGAACAGATCCGCAAACTCGATGGTGTCGGCGCGATCCCGCAGCTGCGGGCAATCGGAGAAGCGGTTGGCCGGGGAGTAGATCTAGGACATCATTTCCAGGGTTTTGTGTGACGCCTCGCCACTACTGCACGCACACCGAGCGGCCCGTCGGTAACCTCCGGTCGTACAGGTCACAACCCGAAGGTGGCGAGTGACGTCACTAGCGGGTCGGGGAGTAGGCGCCGGCGTTGAGACTGACAGTGCATAGGCAGCGTGCTTCGACTGTCGGGAAGGTCTGACCCGGTCGGAGTGTGGGTGCCGGATCATGTGACTCGGCATGGAGGTCCATCTAGGAATTGGGTGCGGTAGACGATGCGAGACTCGATCTCCGCCGTGGTGATGCAAACTAAGCGTTGTCTCCTGGGCTGAAGTGTACGGATCGATGAGGAAGTCGGTATCGGTCGCAGACGAGCCATCGACCAACCAGCCCACCGCTCGTGTGCGAACGAGGATAGTCGGTGGCTCACCGGGAGGGCGCGCCCTCGGAAAGGGTGGTGCCGTTTCGGTCGGTGGTGGATTCACTGGTGGCGCGATAGACCAGCGAGACCAATTGGGCCGTCGCCGGACCAGCCAGCGCGATCGTTCCGAACATCATCCAACCTACGACATCAGGGTGCGGGGAGGCGAGGTCCTCTCGCGGCTCCAGCAGCAAGTTATTGGCGATCGCGCCGAGTGTTCCGATCAGACCGAGTGCTGCTACTGACGATCGTCGAACCCACACGTTCTCGGAGAACACCACAGCACCGCCGAGTGCCAGTACCGAGACGACCGTCATTGCAGTGAATATCCAACGCTCCGAGGCCTGTCCATCGCGGACTGCGAACGATGTGGACAGAATTGCGGAAGCGGTCAGCACCACACCGCCCAACAGTAGATCTACGATCGGGATGCACCTACGCACAGCACTCACTTTCGCTTTGGTCCGATTCTAGGCCGAGACAGACGCTTCAGATGTCATGGTCAGATTCTTGCGTGGGGCACCGACAAGGTCCTCCGGTCCTAGTTCGAGCTTGCACGGGGAACGTCAACCGCCGACAACCCCGTCAAGAATCGCCGAATTGATCGTCTCGCGAGCACATGTCCCGTCGGCGGCAGATCGCCGCTCGCCGATCTGGCGGCCCCGCTGTAGTCCAGCCTCATAGATCTCCGTCATTTCGACAGTGGTAGCGCAACTTGCCTGAAACTGCGGTAGACACGCGGGCTCGGTGGTCGTTGAATCTCGTCACCCATCAAGAAGGCCCCGGTCATATCACTCTGACCAAAGTCTTCCTCGGTTGGATGGTGGATGGAGCGCGGGTGGGCGTGGGCCCGCGCGGTGAATGGAGCGTGGCCGCGTGGATGGTGGTGGCGGTACCGACGCTTGGAGCGTGGTCGTATCCGGGCATGCCAGTCGCATTGAGACCCGCATGAAAACGCGCCTCATGACGCTCTGCACCCACCAGTAATGATCTGCACCGACCACCACCAAACGTCGGTAGCGCGCGACCGTCTCATGTCCAGCAAGACCGCGACCCGAGACCCGCTTGGCGCGGCTTCCAACCAACAGCCTCTCTGGTTATGCTCGCAGACTTTGTCGATAGTTGCGACTGCGTCTGCGGCCATTGCATGTCCGCGGCCGTGCGCGTCTCCGCCAATCACATCCAGCAACACAGGTCGGTCGGCTATCAATCCTGAGGACCGGCCGGCCACTGGTGGGGTGAATCCGCCAACGCGGGGGACCGGGTCGTCTAGCTGGTTTCGACGACCAGACCCCATTCCAGCGCGGTGTCGGTGTCCTTGACGTCCACGACGGGGACCGGGTGTTTTTCCTGTTGGCGGTGAGCTGTTCGAGGGAGGTGTCCGTCTCGTCGGAGTCGGTGACTTTCGGTGCGTCGTGGTCGGTGGCCGTGCCTGTTGGTTCCTCATGTTCTGGGTGTTCGGATCCGCCAGGCTGTTGACTGCGCCTATGGTTGCTCGCCGCGGCTGGTGTGCGAGGTCAGTTCTACGGGTGTCCATGCGGGCCAGGTGGCTTCGCCGACGAGGTGTCCGTCGGTGAACTGGGCGACGATGCGCGGGCCGGTGCTCGAGCTGTTGTCGTACACGGTCACGTGATCGCACCGTGGGAACGCCTTAGCGAGCAGACCCCATATTCTCTGGTATCGCTGGCGGATCTTGTCTTCGGGCACTTCGTGTCCGCCGGCTTGCACCCGGTAGCGCACACGCTGGACCGCTAGCTCCTCGGGAATCATCACCACATGCAAGATGACGGTGTAGTCGTGTGTGCGTGCTTCGTCGATCAGCTCCAGCTTCGACGGATGGGAGAACACCGTCTCGGCGATAAACGATTTCCCCAGGGTCAGCAGGTGTGCCCGGGTCTTCGCGGCGATCTCCGCCGCCTCATAGGAGTGTGCGACCGGATTCGCCGGCCACCGTTGTTTGGCGATCTCGTCGGCATTGACGAACGGGTTGGCCGGCAGTAGTGGAGCGAGGGTGAAGGCCACGAAGGTGGACTTGCCGGCGCCGTTGCAACCGACCACCAGGTCGAGTCGTTTCACTCGGGCAGGACTGTGCGCGTGCCGTCGGGACGGTACTCGATGATCTGACCGTCCTCGGACAGCGCGACCGTGGTGATGCCCTGGACCGCGAGCGCGGCACCGTAATCGGTGGTGGCCAGTTGTTCCTCGATCGCCGCGTTGATCTCGGCGTTGAACACTGTGCCTTCTTCGGGTCCGAGTTCACCGATCGGCAACCGGCCGGCGAGGGCGTCTTCTACTCGGCGCCGGGCCGCGGTCTGCCGGCTCGAGACCGCACGTCCCACCCGGGCCCAGTGTTCGAGTTGCTGGCGTCCGGTGCGGTGTTGCCGTTCTCCCTCGGCCATGGCGCTGGCCACCAGGTCCGCTGCCAGGCGGGTGACCTTGTCCGCGGTACTTTGCATCACTTCACCCCCGGGTGTTGTAGCTAGTTGCTACAAGTGTAGCTGATAGCTACAGGTGCTGTCGGGTTCCTGTTGTCGGGAGGTCCGCCCGAATCCCGCCGACGATCGCCGGTCCTCCTTCGAGGCCACGCCGCCGGGTGCGGTGAAGGTCCCCCTAAACGACAAAAAGCCGCCCCCAACTGGCCATTGAGGTCACTCCGGAGGCGGTTTAACGTGGAGGGTGCGGGCCGTATCCCGTCGGCTCGAGACTTGGCATTCCGGGATACGACCCGCCGGGTTTTTGCTGACTCCTGCCTCCGCTGCGAGTCGCCTAGCTGAGCCGCTCTCGAACCATCCCTGAGCGCGGTGCTGCACACATGGTTCGAGGGCGCAAGGGTAACTGGCCGAGATTCGCCAAGTCGCCTTACCGCGAAGTGGTCGCCCCGGGGTAGGTGGGACTCACGGCGGGGTTGGGTGATGCACCGTGCATCACGGTGGGCGGCGACCTGGCGGACGATTCTTCTGGTTCGGGCGTTGTTCTGACTGATCAGAGGGGTGGGTCGCTCCGCCTGATCGCCGGTTCCGGTGGAGTGAGACGGGGAGGCTTGCGATGGGACTGAGGGTGCGGGAAGTCGGGGTCTGGGATCGCCGTCATGCGTCTCGGTCCGGCGGTTCCACTAGGGGTGGCGTGCGGTCAGGATGCGGGACTTGATTTCCGGGGTGGTGGTGCAGACGGCACTGAAGGCGGCTTCCCGGACCAACCGCTCGGTGGGCTCACCGCGTGTGACCGATCGGCTCCCCGCGGCGGTGGCGACGTAGGTGGCGGCGGTGCCGGCGAATTGGCTGGCCTGGGCGCGGGCGTTGTAGATGTCTCCGTCGCCTGTGGCCGCGTTGTCGAGTGCTGTGCGGATCGTGGTGTGTGTTTCCCACAGTTGCGGGCAGGGGTGTCCGATGCGGTCGGCTTCGGTCAGGCACGCTCGTGCCACGCCGAGGGCGAGGGAGCCGTTGATCCGGAGAATGGCGCGGTCCGCGATGCTGAGTCCGCCGCGACGAGCCTTTCGGACGTGGATGACCGAGGCGTGGGGGACTTCGTATCCGTTGAAGGTCAGTTCGACGGTGTTGGATGCGTCGGCCGCGGACAGGCAGATTCGTTTCGCGTGGGCACCTCGACCGTCGGTTGCGTCCATGAGGAAGGTGACGGTTTTCTGTGCTCGGGTGTCGTATGCGGTGACACCGAGGACGTCGACTAGGCCCCATCCGGTCACGAACGGTGCCTGCCCGGTAATGGTGTATCCATCGTCTGTTTCGGTCGCGACGATGACGGGGTTGTCCGGGTTCGCGTAGCCGCTGCCGGAGACCCCGGCGGTGACGGCGCCGCTGCGCAGGTCGGCGAGATAGCGGGCTTTGAGGGTGTTGTTCCTCGACATCATCATTCGGAGGAGGGTGCCGTGGTGTTGTGCCCAGACGAATGCGGTCGCCAGGCAGCCGCTGATGAGTATTTCGCCGACGTCGGCGAGGGTGTTAACGGGATCTTTGGTCGCGAAGGCGAGGCCGTAGAAGCCCCGGTCGCGTAAGGCTTCGAAGTGCGATAGCGGGATCTTCCCCGACCTGTCGACCTCTGCCGCAGCGGGCCGCAGCACCTGGTCGGTGAGGTCTTGCGCTTCCTGCACCCAGTCCGTCATGGCTGACACCGTATCGACACTGAGCGGCACCTCGCTGACGCGCTCCAATGGTGGGCGGACGCCGTGAGACTCGCCCGGCTTCCGGGAACTCGCCCCACCGTGGCAGCGGTCCGCTGCCGCAACTGCGATCGAGATGTTCCCCATGTCGCATCCGGTGTTGTTCCACAGCAGTAGGACTCGGTCGGTCACCCGAGGTGCGGCGGCTCGATGATGGTGGAGGGCTACCCGCGAAACTGGTGAACGTCCCTCTGGATGGCTCATCGGAGATCGACTCGACGATGTGTGGTGTGACGCAGGGTCCGGCGGATCTGTGCGAGGGCGGATTCCCGCTGCTCCGGGGTTGCTTGCATGGCGTTGCGATGGTGGATCGCGGTGCGGCGGGCGTGTTGTTCGCGGCGGCGCCGGGCGTTGGCTGCGGTGCGGTGCTGGCTAGGGGAGGGGCCGGTCCAGTCGATGTGGGTCAGGCGCCAGCGGAGGAGGGCGACCGGTGAGCTGATCCGGTCTGCGGTAGGCCAGGTCCACCCGCGTTGGGTGGTGTCGCGGTCGAGGGTCTGTGCGATGTCATCGCCGGTCCAGCGGGTGGTGTCGATGCCGGCGGCCTGGATGGTGTCGCAGATGTTGCCGATATGGCCGCGGGCGAGAACGGGGGAGCGGGCGATGAGGGTGGCGGCGGCTCGTTGGAGGTGGAGGGGGCGGGGTTGTGGGATGGATGTGGTAGGCCGCGCGTGTGCGCGTTGGTGAGTACTTCGTAACGAAAGAGTATGTGAAGGAACGTAAGTACCGGGGGATAGGGTGTCAGCACCGGTGGCCTGGGGATGAGCTGTGCTGGCCGCGGTGGTGGATTGCTGGGGCCGGGTGCGGTGGCGTGCGAGACGTCGGGCGGCGCGGGTGCGGCGCGAACGCGGTGGTCGTTGTGGGGGTGGGGGAGTGGCGTCGACGATGTGTTTCGGGGAGCTGAGTGCCCAGACGGATGCGGCTTGGTGTTGTTGGCCACCGTGGTGGAGTTCGGCGGCCATGTATTCACGGGTGCGCAGGGTTCGGCCACGTTCGACTTCGACACCCATCTGGAGGGTTTTGAGGACGCGGCGGGCGCGGTTGACGACGGAGAGTGAGACTACGGCGTGGTGTGCAATGAGATTCCGGGACGCGGTGACACCGCGGCCGGTGGTGGAGTCCGCGAATCGGGCGTGGGCTGTGGCGACGGCCATCAGGCGTTCGATGCCGATGCTGTGGGTGGTGAGTGCGGCTTGGCCGGTGGGGGTGTGGGTGATGTGGTGGCGGAGTTGGCGTAACCATTCGCTGCGCCCGGACCATACGGGGATGGTGGCTTCGCATCCGGGTGTGATCGGGAGGGTGAAGGATCGGCCGCGTTGCCCGGTGTCGCGGTTGTACTCGTGGAGGTTGTTGATGGCTTGGGTGGCGGCGTGGACGGACGCTTCCCAGGTGTCGACTTCTGCCGACTGCGGAATGTGCGTACCGCCGTTGACGGTTGACCGGATGTTGGTGGGCGAAACGGGTTGTGTAGTTGCTGATTCAGCGCATGCGTTAGCATCAGACGTACCTTCCACAGGTAAGTCCCTTCGGGGAATGCAGTACGAGTGTCGGAAGCGGGTAACTTCCGGCACTCACCCTCAGAGAATGTGACGGCTCGGCAAGGCCTTCACCCTCTTGGTTGAGGAGGACCGGCAAGTCCTCCTCAACAACATGTCGCGGAGCGGTTCGTGAATCTGAAACCACCCCCCACCAAGGGGTTTTTCGTGTTTCTGAGGTCTGCGCTTTAAAATTTGGGTTATCGGGGTAGCGCGATGGTTACGCGGTCAGGGGCATCGCCTCGCTTTGGGCGTGGGTGGGTGCCGATCAACTAGCGCGGTCACCGCGAACCGTGGAGGTTCGCGCGTGTCCGCTGAAAGGGATCGGTGAAGGGTTGGTTGTGGCCGCAGCCGCCTCGGTTACGCCGACCGCGGTGCCGGCTGCACACCGAGTAATCGGTGTGCCGCGGCGGCGACCTCGCGGATCTGCTCAATCGTGGCTGTCTCGGGCTCTGATGCGACGAGGTCGACGACGTCGACGAGCGCGTCGCGTGCTCCCAGGCTGAGGCGAGACACGCTCGGTGAGAGTCGGATTGGGCCGTGTGTCTCGATGAGGTGTGCGGCGGACATCACGGTCGGCGTGCGCGCGTCGGCGACGAGTAGCGCGCAGATGACGCTCTCAATCGCGATGAGTTCCCACGTGCGCCCGTCGTGGTCGGTGGCGGTGAGGCCCGTCATGCGATTGCCCCTCTCGTCGAGGGGCAGTGCAGCCATGACGCCCAGGCCTCGATGGCCGCGGCGACGCACGTCTCGGCGACCGGCGCCGGTTTCGCGGCTAGGTGCGCCCAGAACGCGGCGGCGACAGCTTCCGCACCACTGAACTGATGGCCGCCCAGGTAGTCGTGGGCGTCAACTGAGGAGTCAGCGATCGCGGACCAGGCATAGAGGGCAGCGTACTGAGCGCGGCTGGCGCCGATCGCAGCGAGCCGGTCCACCGCATCCCACCTGGCAGCGAGGGGGTCGACCGTGCCGGTCGGCATATCGCGGCACAACGTGGCGACGGTATGTCCCACGGCCGTGGAGAAGCCCGGAATAGTGACCAGACCCCACACTGGGTGGGAGTAGAGATCAGCGAGCCATCCCCAACGCAGAGACCCGGGGCCTTCGGTACCGGGGCACTCGATCTCGCCGGTCGCCATGAGCAGGACACGGTCGGAAAGACTGATCATGCCGCCGACCCCCGCTCGATTGCCCGTTGCCCTTCGACGCGGTTGTAATACACCCGCAGCTCACGATCAGTGGCGACGGCCGTTCCGTCGTGCCGATACGCGACACCGGCCCAGATCATCGACTGCGGCGGATCTCCCGCGGCGATCATCTTTGCGACTTCGGCGCGGCACGCGGCGAGCCGCGGGCACTGGAAGCATTCCCGCTGCGCGTCGCGGCCGGCGCGGTACGAACCCTCATCGATGTCCCACGACTGCGGGTCAATCGAGCAGGGCAAGACCGTCGGGGCTGATCGGCGGGCGGTCATGCGGCATCACCACCAGCGGCGACGTGGTTGGCGGGACCTCGGGGAGTCCTCGAACGCAGGACTGCATACGTCCGGAGCCGATCGGCGGGTACATGATTGCCGTAGTAGTCGAACGCGGCGCCCGCCACGATCTGATCCTGCGGCGGTTCACCCCCAGCGATTCGATTGCGCAGCGTGGTGCGGCACTGGGTGAGGATCGGGCATTCGTGGCACGAATCGATCGCACGCTGCCACGATGCCAAGTTCTGCCCCGTCAGTTCCCAGGAAGCGGACTTGCCCGCGCACGTGCCCACACCCGGCTCGGGTGCGGTCAACGGGATCATTCCGCGTGCTTCCAACTCGCGGCGGATACTCCGCAGCTGCGGGCAGTCTTGGCATTTGGCGGTGTAGACGAAGCCGCACCGGAAGCAACGCCCCTCAGGGGTTGGTCGGTGTGCGCTCGCCGAACGCAGCAACGTCGCGACCGAAAAGCGAATCGTTCTCGACGATGTGTCTGCAGTTCCATCGCGCCGCGCTAGCTCGCGGAGCGCGGCCGCAGCTCGGGGGCACAGAGGCTTAGCTGCCGTGACTAGGGCGCCGCATTCCTCGCAACGCCCCTCGGAGGACACGTGTTGGGCAGTGATGCGCGAGAAATGATCAATACCTG
>NZ_LTCZ01000201.1:0-36890 GCF_001583455.1 Rhodococcus sp. LB1
GAATTACGTGACGGTCGACACTCCGGCGCGCGAGATGGCGTTACGGCCGCACGCGTAGGTCGAGAGTGTTTCCGCGGCTCCACGGGTCGGCCGTTCGTCGTGGGCGCCCGAAGGAGCGGTACGGCGGCCGGCGCTCGAATTGCATCACCGTGACGAAAGTGGCGAGAGTCGGCGCGCGTTGGGATCATCTGGTGAAAGCCATTGGAGCAGATGGGAGGTCCTCAAAGGATCGGCGGCGGACGCTCGCCACAGGGTGCGGTGCACTAACTTGTCGTCGACATCTGACCCAATGCAATCCTAGCTAGCAAAAATTACCCGGGGAGGTTCGGATAGCCAGGAATTGTCACCAGCGGCTGAACATCCCCTCGCCGAGCGCGGTCGGACACCGTCACCGGCGGGCATCGGACCCGAAGGTGGTGGGGAAGGGGCTGGGACCGAGCGTGAGGGTGACCGAAGTGGGGCGGAGTCCGACCTGAGGCCAACTGGTGGTGACGGTCAGCGATCCGGTGGTCGGGTAGGTGCCGATCCAGTACTGCGGCGTGGTTCGGTACGGCCCGGATCCCTCCAGGCCGGAGTCGGGGACTGGGTGGAACGGGTCAGCGAGGCCGCCGAAGTCGTCGGCGAGGATGCGCACGGCCAGATAGGACCACTGCGCCGACCAGTCGTGGGGGTCGGTCAGGGACCGGGTTTCGTAGCGCGCGAAGTCGGCGCGGACACCAGTGACGCACAGTGCGAAGCGCAGCAGTAGCCCGGACGCGAACGCGGTCGCGTCGGACAGATCGAGAGTGAGGTCTTTCTGGGCCACGATCGGCATGCCCGCGTGCACGGTGATTCCTCTGGTGGTGGGCGGCGCGAGGGCCGGCCAACGATGGCGGCGCATGCTTCATCGTCGCATCACTCGGGCCCGCGGTGTCTGTGAATTTCCTGAGAGTCCCTCCCGGCCAGAACGATTCGAGTGCGAACCTACAGCCCGGTAATCGAGCTTCGGGGTGCCAACCCGACCGAAACTGTGCTGTCGCCGAGCAGGGCCATGTCTGTTCGGAGTCCGCAGTGGCACGGGCGAACGCCGGACGGGTGGTGACATCACGCCACCACCGGAACCCCACCTGCCACCGGACCGGGCGCAGGCAGTGTCAGAGGGCGGCGGTGATCAGACCGGCAATGCCCGCCACCGCGACGAGCGCGAGAAGGGCCAGCGGGAAGGATCCGAGGACGGTGCACACGAAGGTGGTTGTCAGCAGCGCCAGGCCGATGGTCACGGCGAAACCCGCTTCCCAGGACTCGGGGAGCGCCGCGTCGGTCGCCGTCGGGTCGCCGCGACCGGTGTCGAGGGTGGTACGTGTGGCGGACAGGTGTGGGCCGGGGACGATGGTCACGGGTGGTGCGGATCCTTCCAAGAGTTCGAAGACAGTCGGTGGGGGGCTGGTGAACGCGTCATAGGTACTCCAGCACCGGAAAGAGGGCGATCGCGGACACGGTAATCCCCGCAACTCCAGCGACGACTCCGAGCAACGCCCGCAACGATGCCGACTCATCGTCTTCCACGCCGGACCGGGAGGTGGCGAAAGCGCCACACACCACGGCGGTCACACCCAGGACGAACCCGAGCCCAACCACCCAGAACGACGCGATGGACAACGACCCCAGGACGATCGACACGGTGGGCAGCCGCGATCCTCCACGCGGCCTCCGCCGGCGTTTGCGCCCGGAGGAACACCCGTCGCTGGTGAGATCTGATGGGCGCGAGGTAGCGGCGGTCATGATCCTCCTCCCGTTGCGTGGCCCGGTCGTCGGTGGTGCGAAGCCGGCCGTGCCAATCGATCACCTGTCAGCCACTGGCCCGACCCGGCAGCAAGAACGCTGCACCTGTGACCAGTGACTGTGGCTGGGCCCAGCAGTTTCTCGCGGGACCCTGCCACCAATGACGGAGAATTTAGCACTCTCCATGGTGGAGTGCTAACGATTTGTTTGGTCGGCATGGCGACACTGGGCCGGGATCAGGCATCGGAGTGTGCGTCGAGTTCCACCGGAGAACGCGCCCACGCCGTTGTCGGAGGCACCCGCAATACTTATTCCCACCAGTCCCACAGGTAACAGGAGAACAGACATGCGTCATCGCCCCCCGGCCGCGTTCCTCGCTCTCGCTGCGGTATCCGCCCTCGGTCTGACCGGGTGCTCGGCCATCGCCGATGCTGACCCGGGCACCGGGTCACTCGGGGGCGCACCGGCCACCCCCGCACCGGCGTTCGATGCGGCGCCGGCGTTGGCGAAGCTCGACACCCTGGCGGTCAAGGGCCGCGCCCCCAAGACCGGATACACGCGAGAGCAGTTCGGCCCGTCGTGGTCCGACGACAACAGCGTCGAGGGCGGCCACAACGGGTGCGACACCCGCAACGACATCCTCCGCCGCGACCTGGTCGACCTGACCTACAAAACCAGTACGCGGGACTGTGTGGTGGCGACCGGCACCCTGCACGACACCTACACCGGCACCACGATCGCGTTCGTCCGCGGCCAGGACACCTCCACGGTGGTGTAGATCGATCACGTCGTATCCGTCACTTCGACGATATATCCCCGAATAAGCCCAGGTCATAGTGTCATCGACATGCCGATGACGCCGGAACCGGTCGTAGGTAAGCGCGGCATCGAGGCATTGCCCTGGCCGATGGGGGCCGTATGACCGCCGTGTAGTTAGAGCGGTCTGAGCTGGGCTATTTCGCGGCGGAGTGTGAGATTCTCGCCGTGGGCGGCGGCGAGGGCTTGGCGGAGCGCTAGCACTTCTGCGTGGTGGCGGCTGCGGATTTCCTTCAGCTGGGTGGCCAGTGCGCGGACTGCGGAGGATGTGGTCGGTTGCTCGTCGGGTGCTGCGTCGGGGCCCGTGCTGCGGTGACCGGTCGAGGTGCGAAGGTCTTCGATCTTTCGGCGGAGGTCGCTGTGCTTGTAGAGGAAGTCGGTCGAGAGATGGGCCCTGCGGGCGACACTCACGAAGGTGATTTGCTGGCCCGCGGCGGAGAGCTCGCGGAGTGCGTCGGTGGCGCGTGCCATGGCCTGGTCGTGTCGGAGGCGCGCAGCTCGCTGGAGGTGTTCGGACATGTCGACTCCTATCAGGCGGTCTGGTCTCGGACTCCGGCGCCGCGGATTCCGTGTTGGTCGGCGGTGTCGGTGATCGCGAGCAGGATCTGGTTGAGTGAGGTGACCTCGTCGGTGCGGCCTTGTAGCCAGACGTTGTCCTCGCTCATCTGCGTTCCGTAGCGGGCCGCAAATGTCTCCTTGCGGATCTCGATGAGCCGCTGGGTTTCCTCGAGTTGCCGGGAGAGTTCGGCGGCGTGGGTGGCATCAGTGACGAACTTCGGGCAGGTCAAGCACGCGTTTCCCTTGTCGCAGGATTGCCTCGGTGGGAGGGTGCACCAACCGTTCGGCAGAACGCGATCGGCCCGGCTGTCGAGCTTGAGGAAGTCGTAGAGATCCGAGGTGTCGATCCCCGGGGTTCGGCCGTCGCTGGTGACCTTCTTGTAGCGCAGGAATTCACGCTCCTGGGTTTCCGACAGCGTCACCGCATAATGCATGGTCATTTCCGGGCTGACGTGTCCGAAGTATCTCATCACCACGTGCAATGGAACGCCCGCGTTGAGCAGGTTGGTGGCGGCCGTGTGTCGGAAGCGGTGTGTCTTACTGATCATTACCGGGTGTCCGGCACTGTCGGTGATCGCCAAGCGATCCGCGAGTGCGGCCAGGTGCGTATGCAACGTGGGCATCGGGTAGGACGCGGTGCCGTTGCGGTTCTGAATACGTCTCAGGAAAAGGTATCTGGGGGTCTGATCTGGTCTGCCGACTCGCGCCATGTGCTCTCGCGCGACCTGTTGTTGAGCCCTGATGACGGTGACGATTTCGGCGTCGACCGGGATCGAGGCGGGGTGTGCGGATTCGATCTTCGTCTGTTGGTAGCGCAGGCGGGCCACGAAGTCTGCGCTGTCGACCGTGTCGGGAGGCGACTTCGATGTCCTCTGGAGTGGGATCAAGGGGTCAAAGTCCATCATGAGGATCTCGTTGACTCGGCGTCCGGTGCGAATGAGGAGCATCAATATGTGAAAGGCCTGAATGTCACCGAGGCCACCCTCGGTGCGTGGCTTCGCGAGCAGTTCGGCGCCGGCGGCGATTCTGGTGACCACCGCGTCTTCGAGGACCATGTCATCGTCGTGTCGCTTGTTGGTCAGGCGTGGTTTGTCTTCGGGCCGGAACAACACGCAGTGCTCGGGGCGCAGCAGCCGCCATTCGGGTTGGCCCAGCGTGTGGGACGCTTCGTCGCGATGGTCAAACATCCATTGGTAGAACTGCTCGATTGCGGTCATGATGTTTCGGCGCGGATTCTTGCCCAGGAGCTGGTTCTTGTTCTTTCCGGTGGTGACGGTGTGCGTGCGTAGCATCTCGCAGAATCCCCGCACGAACGGCCGGAAAGCGGAGGGGTCGCTGGTCAGGGTGGGGCCGGCGTCGCCGACCGTGTCGAGATGGCGTTGAAGCCATTTGAGTGCGTCGAGACGCGATTTGATCGTGCTCCAGCTGTAGCGGCCGTTCTCGAGGTTCTCCGAGAGCCATAGTTTGGCTCCCTCACGGAGCCAGTCACTGCTCAGTCGACTGAAGTTGGCGCTGTGGTGGCTCATCGGTTCGTGTTCACGCTGGGGAACGCGGGGGTCGAGTTGTGGATTCCACAGGTTCAGCTGCCACCACGGGCCCTGATGGTAGGGGTAGACGAGAATGTCCTGCAGGCGACGCAAACGGTGGAGAGCCTTGCTGTCGTTGCTGGTCCCGCGCTGCAGGCCGCGCAACTGCGCCCGCTGCGCCTCTCTCAGCCACTGTTCGGGGGTGAGGTGCAGCAATGACTCCGCTGACCGGGCAGTCTTCCCGCCATAGCCAGTAGCGGCGCGCAGGATTCCTGTGGTGGCGTTGAAGTGCGTCGGGTGGATAATTCTGCCCAATTCCACCTCCCGGTGGATCAGCCAGGCCAGCTCCCAGGTCATCGGTTCCGGCAGCGAGCGAAAGTTCAGGGCTACCGACGTCCATGGTCCTCCTCCCACACTGCGCTCGGCGACCGCGGGGGCGTAGATGTCGGGCATGTTCTTCTTGTCGAAATGATCGCTGCGGCATGGCTCGGGCAGTGAATCCCACAGCTGCCGTGCCCGAAGGGGGTCGAACATCTCCGAGACAGGCAGCCGCAGGTCGCGGCCTTCGAGACGTTTAGGTTCTGGCCTGGGCTCGCGTCTTGGGCTACGGGACATCGGTTTTCGTCTCCCATCCCGATACGACGTCGCGCCAGTTCGCCAGCGCTTCCAGCTCAGCGTCCTCGGTGACGTGCCCATACCTGTTGATCGTGGTTTGCACGTCTCGGTGCCCAAGGCGCCTGCTGACCACATGCAGAGGTGTTCCCGCGAGCAGCAGTGCGGTGGCGTGGGAATGACGGAACCAATGCGGCGTCATCGCCTCCGGTAGCTGCGGCACCTTCCGCTTCATCGCCCGCAGGTGCGCATACACACTTTCGCCGCGCAGCGGTGCGTAGAGCGGTTCGCGTCGGGTGTTGCAAAAGATGTATCCACTGTCCCAGTCGTCGATTACACCGTCTGCGCCGTGCTCGCAGAGCCACCACACGAAATCGCCGTAGAGGCGGTCGAGGCGGCTGCCGACGAAGACCTTGCGGTAGCCGGATTTCGGTATCAGTCCGTGGGGGTGTGGTCGTGGCACGATGGCAACCGATGCCGTGTCTCCACGGCTGGTGTTCCAGTCTCGATGCTGAAGTGAGAGTGCTTCACCGATTCGCATGCCGGTCTCGGCCAGCAAGGTCCAGAGAAATCGGTACCGCAGATCTCCTGACCAGTCGCCGGTCGGCGCGCAAGATGCCTCGGCTGCGATCAGGGCATCGATGGAGTCCGGCTCCAGCAGTGGAGTCTGCCGGTTTCGGAGTCTCACGCGGATAGCTGTCCGTCGCTGAGCATTTCGACGAGCAATATGTTCGAGAATCGGCATATACCTAGCCGGTCGTGATCGCACGTGCTCGTAGAGGAACGATGCGGCATCGACGCCGAACGCGGCATGGTATCGGTAGAAGCTCATCACCGGTCGTATGCGGATCGCCACGGTCGCTTCTGTGACAGTCGCTTCCGGATGAAGTTGCCGGACGAACGGGTCGAACTGGCCGGTGCGCACGGCCATCAGGAAATGGCCGAAGTCGCTGAGCTGGACCGTATCCCACTGCCGATCGGACTTCTCCAGGTAGGACCACCAGAGCGCTAGACCACGCGCGTACGTTTTGATGGTGTTTGGAGAGAACTCCGATTGACGAGCGAATTCCAGATACTGCTCGATCGGTTCGACGAGTGTGTGGGAATCGGACACCACCGTCCACGTCGTCTCTCCACCGGTCATCACACGTTGAGTGGACGCCATCTGGACTCCTTCGACGTGACCACGCTAACGCGCTCAACGCCTCGGTCTCGGGATTGCCGTCCGGTGTGTCAGCGATGTCGTCGGCATCGCATGCCAATGTCCGATACGCGTACCAGTGACGAGGATGGCCAATGAACTACACCCATGTCGATGATGTGAACGGCACAACACTCCTAGTACCGGATACCACGTCGTCGCACTCTCGGATGCGTGGCAGAAGGGTGCCCAGCAGCTCAGCCCGGAGCAGCGCCGCGACCTGGCCAACGACCCACGGAACCTGCAGGCGGTCGACGGGCCCACGAATTCGAAGAAGTCCGATTCCGACGCCGCATCCTGGTTGCCGCCGAACAAGAGCTACCGGTGCACCTACGTCTCGCGGCAGATCGACGTCAAAGCCCTCTACCGGCTGTGGGTGACCCAGGCCGAGAAGGACGCGATGAGTCAGGTCCTGCACTCCTGCTAACGACACCCACCCCTGGGTTCGGCCGCGGGGGGCAGTGGTGGACACCATCGCTGCCCCCGACGTAGGAGAGCACTCGTTCATCTGCGGGAATGGATGTGCAGCCAGCGGATTCGCGCTCAGCTCCGCGCTTGAGCCGAAAGCTGCCGGTCGCGGGGATGGACTCCCGCACCGGTATGCTGTGCCGACGTTCGCGGCCCCCTCGGCCGTGGACCGGGGGAGACCCCGAGAGCGGCGAGCGGACGACGCTCCTCGTCGGGCAATGCGTCGGCACGCCACTTCTTCACCGCCCGATAGAGCCACTGGCCTACCTGTTCGCCGTCGGCGGTGACATAGTTCGCGGGCACCAGTGCGTTGCCGTGCTCTTCGCGGTAGGCAGCGATTTCGGTGAGCATTCGCCGCTGCTTGCTGTCGGCAGGTGACACAGCCGGCACGGGGACATCGTCGTCGTCGCTCCACAGGAACCCGATCGCTTCGAGTTGCTGGATGCGTTGGGGCGGCAGGGTGCCGAGCATGCGGGCAACTCGCTGGCGCTCTTGCCAACGCCCCAGTCGGAAGCCGTCTTCGGTTACGTAGTCGGCCGGGATCGCCGTGCGAGGATGTTGACGCCGAAAAATGCGGTAGAGCTGTAGGGGCGAGGCTGCGGACTGGGTGGCGCGCATTGATATCGCATCCTTCCCAAAACCGTCGCACGTCTTCGAATTTGTCATTATTCCAAGTATGTCAATCGGTTTGACGATTCTGCAAGAAAGCAGGACTATCCCACAGAACGTAAGGGGATGCGCTGCTGGAACAGATCCCTATGGCCGATGGCCGGTGATGTCTTATTCCTCGGAAAAACTGCAGGGTGATCAGTGCGATCGCTGGGGTGATCACCAGGTTGCATCCCGTGTGGTCCTCGATTCAGCGGCCAGACCCGGCGGGGCAGTGCATCGGCAAGAACTCGGCTCGCACCGACGTGCAGTCGTGCGACGACCTCAACCTAGGCATTCCCACGATTTCGCTCAGACGACGGACATGCCCACCATCGGGAATCCTGGTGGCGGGCTTTCACATCAGAAGGGCGCCTGAAGCCACCACTCGGTGGCGCTGGATTCGATCTCGAGAGCGTGGGCGGGCCAGTCGGGATCGGCGATCAACGTGTGGATTTTTCGTGCCATTTCCGGTGCGTTGCCGTCGATGTCGAGTCTGGTGAGGAGTCGGGCGATCCGAGCTTGCGTGGCTGGCCACCTGCCGCCCGTTGTTTCGACCAGCGCCGCCACCAGGGTTGCGCACTCATGGTCGCTCAGCGGTGGCGGTGTGCGTGTCATGCCTCGTAATCCGCGGCTGCCGTCGGTGAGCCACCGATCGCTGGCTTCTTGCTGGATCCGGTTCCAGTACAACGGGCCACGACTGCTGAGATATGAGCGCACTGTCCGACGGTAGCAAGGGATGTCGGCAGATCGGTCCTGGTCGACGGTACTGACGGACACGTGCCGGGGCATCGGGGTGAGGCGCCGCTCCTGGAGCGTCCGGGCCTGCACGGGGTCAGATCGTGGTCAGTGGGTGTCCTTGGACGGCGATCGGCATCCGGAGGTTTCCACCGCGGATCTTGACGCCCGTTTCGCGACGCCCGTCGGATGAGTGTGGCTGTGGCCTCGCCGTTGTCGGCGAGGCCACAGCCACAGGGTGCGGTGTCAGCTGTATCCAGCGTTGGTTATTCGGCGTTCTGGTCAGCGTGCTCGAGGAGCAGGTACTGAGCGGAGATCTGCTGATCGACGTCCTTCTTGTTGTCGGTGCCGCTGGCTTCGCCGACGTAACGCCCGTTGGCGACCATGCAGTAGTCCTGGGTGCCGTTGACGGTGTCCTTGGTGGCGCATTTCGCGTCGGGCAGGCCCTGCGGGGTGGGGGCTGCGGTGAAGCCTTCGGCGAGAAGGTCGTTGTAGAACTCGGTGAGGATCGTCTCGGCGCCGGCATCGTCTTTGGCCCGGTAGACGGTGGTCTTGTAGACGGCGTTGTGGTCGGATCCGGCGTCGGTGAGGATCTTGTAGGTCAGCGGCGGGTTGGTGGAGCGGTGCGCCATGCCGCGGGGGCCGTAGGCGGCCATGTCGTCGCCGAGTTGGGCTTGGGCGTCTTCTTCGGGGAGGGCGTAGATCAGGACCTTGTCCTGGTCGATCATGGGCAGCTGCGCGGACTGTCCACCGTTTTGGGCGCGGGTCGGGGTGGCCGGGAACTGGTCGATCAGCGGTTCTTGCAGTTGGAGGGACTTCGCGACGGCCTTCGCGGTCCAGTCCTTGTCGGCGGCGGGGGCTTTCGCCCAGGTGTAGAGCAGGTAGTCCCCGTGGGGGGTGAACGCGTTGACCGAGACCTCGGGTCCGGCATCGAAGTTCGTCTGTCCGGTCGAGACTAGGGTGTTGGGCAGGATGTCGATGTTTTCGGCGGTCTCGAGGCCGGTGCCGTCGTCGACGGTGAGCAGGTTCTGGTGGATTTCGCGGGCGGTTGCGGCGGCGTCCTCGGGGTTGTTGAACCGCATCACGGCTTGGACGACGGACCGGGACGGGTCGGTCGTCTTCGTGGTGGGGGTGGCGGCGGTCGAGACGTAGCCGTAGAGCATCTGGTGGTTGTGGGCGATGTCCCCGGCGGCGTCGCTGAGGACGACACCGAGGTTCTTGCCGCTGCGCATCACCATCGTGGGCATCTTCACCGAGGTCAGTTCCGGGTCGATCTCGAAGGGAACGACGGTGAACTCGGCGAGCCGCTGCCCGTCGACGTCGAGGATGGTTTCCTGGGTGGCCCGCCCGAACTCGGGGGCCGGACTGGTCGGGTAGCTGCCGGTGTCGAGGGCGGCTGGATCGACACTCGCGGTCGCAGTTTGGTCTCCGCCGGATTTACCGGTGGGTTCGGCGGTGGTGTCGGCGTTGCTGCAGCCGGCCAACAGCACTGCGGTGGCGAGCACTGCCGCCGGCATCCACGTGGTTGTCCTCATCGTCTTGTTTATCCCTTCCCTGTCTCACCCCCGCGAGTGTCGGCGTCGCCGGGCGGGAGCGTGTGGTCTTGGTAGTTGGAGGCCGCGACCGCCTGGAAGGTTCCCACACCCCTTTGGTGGCCTTCGTCACACCCACCACTCTTGGGGGAGGTGGCCGGTTGGCGATGCAGGCCCAGGCCCGGTCACGCTAGGGTTCGACGGCGCCCACACCCGGGCGCACACAGATCGACGACGGGAAGGGGAGATGGCGTGGAATCCGCAGCCCAAGCCGGGCAACCGGCCACCGTTTCCTCCCCACCCGCCGAGACGCCGCCGCGGGAGCGCGCCGAGGTGCTGCTTTCGTCGATCACCGACAAGATCCTGCGCCCGTTCGGGTACGGCGCAATCAGCGACCTCGCCGAACAGCGCGCCCAAAGCAGGGAACAGACCCGGTCGGTGGTCGTGGTCGGCGAGGTCAAGCGGGGAAAGAGCTCCTTGGTCAATGCGCTGGTCGGCTGGCGCGGCGCCTCCCCAGTGGGGGTGGACGTGACGACATCGACGACGATCAGCTTCGGGGAGGCCACCGCCGAGCAACCCGGCGGCACGGCGCAGATCCTGTTCCCGGACCGCACCGAGCAAATCCCGCACGCCGAGCTGGCGGACTGGGTCTCGTGCGAGGGCACCCATGTCACCGACAGCAGGATCGAGGAATTGCCCACCCGGGCGATCGTCCCGGTGGCCGGCAGCCGGCTCGGTGACGTCACCGTGATCGACACCCCCGGGGTGGGCGGATTGGACCCGTCCTACGCGGTCCTGGCGGAAGCGTCCGCGTCGCAGGCCTGCGTGTTGGTGATCGTGTGCGATGCCACCACCCCGCTGACGGCGCCGGAGATGGCGTTCATCGACAGGACCGGGTCCGCGGTGGAATCACTGATCGTGGTGGTCACCAAGACCGACAAGAACATCCGCCGCTGGCGTCCGATCGTCGACGAAGACCGAGAACTCTTGGTCCGGCACCTGGGCCGGCAGATTCCGGTGGTCGGGGTGTCGAGTCTGCGCGCGGTGATCGCCGCCGAGATGGCACCCGGCCCGCAGCGCGACCACGCCGAGGCACGGTCCGGGATCGTCGAGCTGCGCACCCTGATCGACTCGAAACTCGCCATCGCCGAACACCTCCCAGCGATCACCGGTCTACGGACCGCGGTCGAGGGGCTGCGCACGTTGGCGACGGACATGCGCACCCAAATCGCGGCGATCACCCGCAGCGGCGAGGTCATCCCGGACCTGACCGCACAGCTGGCCGAATTGCAGGGCCTCAAGGACCACTCGACGCAGTGGGAGCAGTACCTGCAACGGGACCTGACGTTGATCCGCCAGCACGCCACCGACGACCTCGACCGCCGCCTCGACGACATCCGGCAGAAGTGGACCACCCGAATCAACAAGAACGGTATGGCGGTGCTGCGCCGGAACCCGCAACATTTCACCGCGGAAATGGAGCGCGATTTCCAGGCCGCGATGGCGGGGTCGGTCAACCTGTTCCTCGAGCAGCTCTACACCCAGATCGTGCAACCGAGATTCGCCTCGGAGGTCATCTGGCACGAAATCTCCGAGCAGGTCCTCGCGACGTTGTCGAACCGTACCCTCGAAACCCACCAGGTCGCCGGCAAACGGCAAGGGCTCCTCGATCCGTCGATGATCACCATGGGAGTGATGGGCTCGTCGATGCTCGGCGGTCTGATCGGGGTCTCGGCGATGATGGGCGTCGGAGCGGTCGTCGGAGTCGCCTGGGTCGGATTCAATCTCGGTTTCAAGGCGATGCGGACCGGAAAGACGAACCTGCTGGGCTGGTTGCGGGAAACGATCGCGACCACGAAGACCACCACCTCCCGGATGCTCGAATCCACCCTGGCGCTTGCCCGCCCGGAAATCGTCATCCGCTACCGCGAACACGTGAAAGCCTCGATCGCAACCCTGCAGACGCAGATCAAAGACGCCGAAGACACCGCCCGGGCCGACAAGGCAACCCGGGAGAAAAAGCTGACCCGCCTACAGAACAACCTGCGGGTGGTCGAAAACAACATCACCCGCGCCGAATCCCTGATCGCCGAACTGTCCACGCACACCACACCATCGGCCGACGCGGTGGCGGGGAGTGCCCGGTGACGGCCACCCCCACGGCCCCGGCCTGGGATCCGGTGCGCGCAGGCCTGGACCGGGCGCTGCACGCGCTCGCCGCGCTGGGCCCCGATCTGGCCGCGCACGCCAACCGGATCGGTCAGATCCTCTGGTCCCCGCCACGGATCGTGATCGTCGGCCGACTCAAGGCCGGCAAGTCGACCCTGGTCAACGCCCTGATCGGGGCGCCGGTCGCCGAAACCGCCGCCCTCGAGGCCACCAGCATCGTCGCCGTCTACCAGGACGGCGCCCCCTCCCGCGCAGAGGTGGTCTTACTGGACGGCTCCCGCCGCCCGCTGCACCTTGCCCGCGGCCACACCGCCGACCTGGGGGTCGACCCGGAACAGGTTGCCTACCTGCACCGGTGGCTGCCCTCGGCGGCGATCCGCGATTTCACCCTGGTCGACACCCCCGGTCTGGCCACGCTGACCGCCGAGAACGAGGCCCGCACCCGCCGGGTGCTCATCGACGGGTTCGAGCAGACCCGCACCGCCTCCGTCGACGCCGACGCCGCGGTGTTCCTGTTCGACTCCGCGCCCCGCGCCGACGAGATCTCCTTCCTCAAACAACTCGGATTCACCCCGCTGAACACCCTCGGAGTCCTCTCCCGAGCCGACGGGTTCGGGGAAGGCGCACTGGGGCAGCGCAATCCGCTCGAGCACGCGATCGCCCACGCCCGGGTCCTGTCGGACCGGCTCGCCGACACCGTCATGACGGTGATGCCGATCGCCGGGCTGCTCGCCGAAACCTCCCACACCGGGGCGCTCACCGAGGCCGACGCCCGCGCGCTGGCGGCGCTGACCGGGTACGGGCCGCTCGAGGTGCTCGACCTCCTCGACACCGATACCCCTACCGTGGTGCCCGCGGCGGTGCGCGATCGGCTCCTCGATCTGGTCGGCGAGTACGGAATCATCCATGGCCGCGACGTCGCCGCCCGCGGGGCCGCCGCCCTGAACGAGTGGTTGACCGCGCACTCGGGGATCCCACAGCTGCGGGGAGTGCTCTCGCAGCACCTAAGCCGGTTCGCCGCCGTGCACCGGGCCAGCCGGATCATCCGCGAACTCGACCAACTCGCGTTCACCCACCCCGCCCGAGACCAGATTCGCGGCGTCGTGGACCACCTGCGCCGCGACCCCGCCCTGCACACCGTGGTGCTGTTCGAACACCTCAAGTCCATGCTCGAGGCCGATCCCCGTTCCCCGGTCACCACCGAAGTGCGAAGGCTCCTCGAACATCACACCCCGGCCGGGCAGCTCGGGCTCCCGGACAGCGCGGGCCCGGACCAGGTGCGGGCAACGGCGCAGCAGAAGCTGAGCTGGGCGCACACTCAGGCGCTGTCGACGATGACCGCGGCCGAGGACGCCGCCCTGATCGTGCTGGCGCACACCTACGGCACCCTCGCGACCACCTGACCCGACCCCCCCAGACGGCACCCCATGCGAATCAGTGGGGGTGGGGCGGGAACCTTTCGCCTGCGACGCGCATCGAACTATCACCCGCCGACGCACACCCCTGTGGAAGGACCGACCCGTGATGTTCTACCGAACGCCGCAGCCACCGCCCCCGCGCCGCCGTGACATGATGCCCGGGCGCGGCCGCGCTGCACAGGCCGCCGGGTGCATTCCGTGGGGTTCGACGTCGAGGGGTATCAATGTCTAGGCCGGACTGGCTGCTGGGGATCGACTTCGGCACATCCAACACCGCCGCCGCACACACCGGCGCGGTCAGCGGCGCGGTGGAAGCACTGCAACTCAGCCACAACCGCACCACCATGTCCTCCGCGGTGTTCGTCGAATCCCCGCACCAGATCGCGGTCGGAGACGTGGCCACCAACCGCGCCGAAACCAACCCCGCCGCCTACATGCCCTCACCGAAGCGAGTGATGGGGCAGGGCGTGGTCAACGTCAACGGCTACGCGATCGCATCGTCGGTGCCGGTCGCCGCGGTACTCGATTCGGTCATGGCCCGGGCCCGGGCCGCCCACGCCGGGCAGGCACCCGCCCAGCTAGTGCTCACCCACCCGGAGGCCTGGTCCCCACGCGAGATCCAGGTACTCCTGGACGCCGCCGCCCAACTCGGGCTGGACCCCTCACAGGTGACCACGGTGTCCGAACCGCGGGCGGCGGCGCACTACTATTCGCGGTCGAACACCCTGCCCCCCGGTGCGAAGATCGCGGTATTCGACTTCGGCGGCGGCACCCTCGACATCGCCGTGTTGGCCGCCAACGACCACGGCACATTCGACGTGGTCGCCGCGCGCGGCGACAACGGCCTCGGCGGCAAGAACTTCGACGCCTACATCCGCCGGTGGGTCGACGAGCAACTCGACGCCCGCAACCCCGAACTGGGTGACTATCTGCGATCGGCACCGATCGACATCCGGCACGCCCTCGACGATTCGATCCGCCGCGCCAAGGAACTGCTCTCGGAGGCGCCTTCGGCGACCATCACCGTCGCCGGCGGCGGGCACACCGAGAAGTTCCAGATCACCCGGGAGGAGTTCGAGGAGCTCATCACCCCGGCATTGGAGAAGGCGGTCACCCTCACCCGGGCGACCCTCGCCGACGCCCACGTCACCGACCCCAGCGGGCTGCACGCGCTGTATCTGACCGGAGGCTCCTCCCGAATCCCGATCGTGCAGGAACACCTCAAGGCACTCGGGCCGATCGCCACTCTCGACGACCCGAAGACCGTCGTCGCGCAGGGGGCGATCGCGGCCGCCGCCCCGATCGTCCGCGGCCTCGGCAACACCGGCGCCGCGGGCGGAGTCGGGTCGCGGTACACCCATCCCACCCCGCCGTCGCAACCGTCCCGACCCGACGGCCCGGCGGCAACGGCACCCATCCCGCCGTCCGGTCCGGACCGAACGACAGCGACATGGCAACCCACACCCACGCCGGCGCCAGCGGGCACAGGTACGGGTAGAAAGAAGTGGGTAGTGATCGGCGCCGCGGCCGCCGCCGCCGTGGTGGTCGTCGCCGGCGTCATCGGAGCGATTGCCCTCACCGGAGACAAGGGCGCAACTGACCAGGTGCCGCCCGCAGACACCGCAGCCGCCGCCGGTGACACCGCCAACGCAGAGCAGGCCGGCGCGTCCGGAACCGGAAACACGCAGGTTCCGACCACGAAAGAGGCTGTACTGGCAGCCCTTCCGGCAGCATTGCGAACAGATCTGGAGAACTGCAAAACCAACGGGGAAACCGAGAACGGTGGCCTCCAGATGCAATGCACCCTGAAAGAGGGCACCGCGTTGACCGCCGGGATCTCCGACCAGGACTACCAATCGATCATCGTCAGCGTCGATCCCGCCGAGGCGAAAAAGCGAGTCCTCGGCATCCGGCAGGGCTTCCAGAACGACACCACCTCGACCGACAACGAGATCGTGGAGAACATCCCGCGGACCGCGGCCGCACACATCGACGGTCCTGGCTACGCGAACACCTACTCGATCTGGTACGCCAACAGCTCGACCGGGGTGATGGCCAGCTTCAGCGACGCCCAGGGCCTCGACGGGGCGAAGACGTTCCTCTCCCGCGCCGGCCTGATCAACTAACCTCCACCGCCGCCGCAGAGACTGCGCCCGCCCTTCTTTCGGGGCGGGCGCAGGTGTCTGTGCAGGCCTTTCGCCCCAGGTCGCGGCCGGTCGCAAAGTTTTTCAGGAAGTCCGGGAACCTTTCGGACCATTCACCGCATCTAACTCTCGACAGCACAGGGAACACGCTTCCCGGCCAATACCTTCGACGGACAAGGATTCGAGATGAGCAACCCCCGCGGCGCACAGGACAACCCGACCACCACCGGCACCACCTCGCCCAGCCCCAACCTGACCGGGGACCCGCAGGACGCCAGCTACACCACCGCCCCCGCCGCTAGCGAGCAGCCGCCGGTGGCAGCCGATCCGGTCGGAGCCGGTACCGCTCCGGGCCCCATCGCCGACGACACCGACCTGGGAACCGGCACCGCCGGCGAGACCGATCTGGGGGTCGGCACCGGCGGGGAGTACTACTCGCCGCGCGACGTCGACGGCGACGGGAACGTCGACCTGATCCACACCCGCATCGAGGGGGTCGAAACCATCACCCACATCGACGAGGACGGCTCCATCACGCTCGTCGAGCAGGACACCGACGGCAACGGCACCTACGAAACCGGTATCGCCCCCACCGCCACCGGGATCCGCCTCGCCGAGGACCTCGACGACGACGGAACCGTCGACCTCGCGACCCACCTCGACCCGACCACCGGCGCACCGGTCCGCCAGGACGTCATCGAGGACGGGCGGATCACCGACACCCGGCTCGACACCACCGCCGACGGCAACCCGGACGTGCACCTGATCGACAGCAACGGCGACGGCCGCTTCGACACCGCCCTCCTCGACACCGACCTCGACGGCATCACCAACGACACCCTGGTCGACACCAACGGTGACGGCACCTTCGACCTGCGCACCGCCGACACCGACAACGACGGCACCCAGGAGTCCTTCGACACCGCCACCGATGGGCACCTCGGGTCGATCGAGCAGTTCGAAGCCCTCATCCCCGCAGAGGACCACTACCACGAGCAGGCCGACACGTACCCGACCGAGACGCCGGCCGACCAGACCGCCACCGACCTGGCCTGACCCAACACACCAGGGCGCAGCGCCGCGCTGACGGCGCCCACCAGCCTCCACTGGGCGGTGGGTGCAGTCCACCCCGCACCCACCCGACTTATGTTGCGGCCGAACCTCACACCGGGAGAGCACCGAATGGATGACATCGCCGCGGACCTGGACGCAGCAGCCTGGTCCGCCAGCCCACTCGACGACGACACCTACCTCGGCGAACCGGTCCCGATCGACGAGAGCCTCGACGCGATCCCCGAACCGGTCTTTGAGGACGACCCGTTCGCCGAGGTCGCCGACGGGACGGGAACGGTGGACCTGTCCGTCATCGACCTGAGCACCCTCGACCCGGAGCTCGCCGAGCCCCCGCCACTCGGACGGCCGCAGGACGCGACCGAACCGGCGGTCGACCCGGACACCGCACCGGATTCCCCGGTCGACGGTGCGGGCGGGGACGGGGTGTACGGGGACCCGGTGGAATGGTCGGTGAACTGGTTCTTCCAACAGGTCGACGGCTACTGCGGGCCATCGAGCGCCGCCCAAATGATCGCCCAGTACACCGGCGTCGTCATCGACGACCCCGAACAACTCGTCGACCGGGCCCTCGAACTCGGACTCATGCAGGACGGCGACCCCGCGCAGGGCATGACCTTGCCGAACCTCGAGATCCTCCTCGAGGACCAAGGGGTGCCCTGCACCGTGCAGGACAGTTCGATCGACGACCTGAAAACCAAGCTCGAGGACGGCTACGGGGTGATCGCGATGGTCGACTCGGGGGAGATCTGGAACCCCGACCAAGAAGCCGGGGAAGACGAGACGGCCGACCACTTCCTCGTCGTCGCCGGCATCGACGAAACCCGCGGGGTGGTGATCCTCTCCGACCCCGGCGCCCCGAACGGCAACCAGCTCGAGGTGCCCATCGACCAGTTCGAGGACGCATGGGCGGACTCGGGCCGCAAAATGCTGGTCGCCGACACCCCCGATCCCGACCTGGCCGACCACCCGGACCCGGTGGCAATGTCGGTGACCGCACCCGATCGCCGGTGGGCGATGATCGACCTGTAGCGGTTGTCGCTACCCACCGACAACAGGTTGGGCGTGCACACTGGAGAGGCCATCACCGACATTGGTGGCGGTGCTCCGAAAGATGCGGGCGGCTCGGCGGGAACCTTTCGCCGGTCCGAGGCATCCAACAAGTGTGGGCGTCCGTGTCGGCGCCGACATACTGAGGGAAACGAGGTGAGAGCAGCAGTGGACGACGACTCCGTCCTTGCAGCACTGGGGGTATCGGGCGCGCTGCCGCCCGTGCCCGACGACTCCGTCCTTGCAGCACTGGGGGTATCGGGCGCGCTGCCGCCCGTGCCCGACGAGGTGTGGGCGCGCGCCCTCGAGGTCGCCCTCGACCCCACCACCGCACCCGTCGACACCGACCTCGTCCCTGACATGGACGACGTACCGGTCGTACCCGAGGACGACGACATCATCCTGCTCGACGACACCGACCTCGACACCGATGGTGACGACGGCAACGTCCCAGGCCCGGAACTCGATACCGACGCCGACGCCGACACGGATCTCGACCTACCCGCCGGACAGGACTTCGATCTCGGCGACGACAGCGCCGACCCCTCCACCCTCGGCGCCGACGACCCCACCGACCTCGGCATCGACCTCGGCGGGCACCACGACATCGACCCGCTCTAACCACCAGCACGTCCCCACCACCCCGGGCGCGGTCGGACACCAGATTCCTGGCTCGGGCGGCTGTATGTGACGGCGGGTACGATTCCCTCGGCGCCCGGGGGCGGCAACGACAGTGATCACGGCACGGGGGGACAAGGACATGGACGACGCGGACCTGATCGCGGCGTGCCGAGCCGGCGATCACCACGCCTTCGCCGAACTCGCCGGCCGCTACCGCACCAACGCCTGGCACGTGTGCCTGCAGATCACCGGCAACACCCACGACGCCGAAGACGCCCTGCAAGACACGCTCACCGCCGCCTGGCAAAACCTGCCGAAATTCCGCGGCGACGCCCGCTTCAACACCTGGCTGCACCGCATCGCCGCCAACGCCGCCCTCGCCGTCGTCCGACGCCGCAAGAACACCGACAGCCTCGACGACACCGACGGCGAATACGGCATCCTGCTCGAAGACCCCGCACCCCGATTCGACGAACAAATCACCACCATCGACGCGGTCCGCCGCGCCCTCGCCCAACTCCCCGAAGACTTCCGCGTCGCCATCGTGCTCGCCGAATTCGCCTCCCTGCCCTACGCCGACATCGCCGAACACCAAGGCGTCACCGTCGCGACCGTGAAAACCCGAATCCACCGCGCCCGCAAACAACTGGCCACACTCCTCGCACCCGCAATCGACCCGTGAGTCGACCACACGTGATTCGTCCGACGGTACGTATCGACGGTGCCCAACCTTCGTGCTTCCGGTCGTACGGGAGGATGGGCGGGTGAGTGATTCTCCACTGCTGCCCGACGACTACCGCGACTTCCTCAATCACCTCAAGACACAGGTCCGGCAGGCCCGGGTCCGGGCCACACGCGTGGTCAACACCGAGTTGCTCCTGCTGTACTGGGACATCGGCCGCGCGATCCTGGACCGCCAGGCAGCCGAGGGGTGGGGGAGCAAGGTCATCGACAGACTTGCCGTCGACCTGCGGTCCGAGTTCCCCGAGATGCGCGGATTCTCACGAAGCAATCTGCACTACATGCGGAAGATCGCCTCGGCATGGCCCCGGAGCGCATTCGTCCAACAAGCTGTTGGACAAATCCCGTGGGGACACGTGACCGTGCTCGTCGACCGCCTCGACGACCAGGCCGCTCGCGACTGGTACGCGGCCGCGGCGTTCGAGCGGGGCTGGTCCCGCAATGTCCTATCCCATCAAATCCGCAACCGACTCGACCAGCGCATCGGGGCAGCACCATCAAATTTCACCGACCACCTGCCCACCGGTGACTCCGACCTGGCGCAGCAACTGGTCCGCGACCCGTACGTCTTCGACTTCCTGGACCTGACCGACCGGGTCGCGGAGCGCGAACTCGAGGCCGCGCTGATGGCACGGTTGGAACGGTTCCTGCTCGAGCTCGGGCACGGCTTCGCGTTCGTCGGCCGGCAGTACCACTTCGACGTCGACGGCGACGACTTCTACATCGACCTGCTGTTCTTCAACTGGATCCAGGCCCGCTTCGTCGTCGTCGAGCTCAAGGTCGGCCGGTTCGAACCCGAGTACGTCGGCAAGCTCGGCTTCTACGTGTCCTGGATCGACGACAACTTGCGCGACCACAACCAGCACGCGCCGACCATAGGGATTCTGCTGTGCGCCGGACGAAATGACAACGTCGTCCGCTACTCCCTGGCTGGAACAACCGCACCGTTGGCGGTCGCCGACTACACCTACGACACCCTGCCCGCACCGGTTAGGGAACTCGTCCCCACCGATGACGAACTCGCCTCCGCAGTGGGGGAGACCCTCACCCACCTGGCGGAGACCCCCTCACCACGTGCCGACACCGAGCAGTGAACCCGCTCTTGTAAAGTCGTGGCATGACGGAACCTGCGCCGAGCAGCGCCAACAACCAGGCCGAGCGCACAGACACCGTGCGGCCGCAGCACACCGAGAACGGCTTCGGCACCTACGAATGGGACCCCGAGCACGGAATCGTGTTCCGCATGGACCTCGACCAGTTCGGCACCATCGGCGGCGTCCCGGTCAGCCAGTACACCCCGCCGCCTCCGGCCCCGTACACACCGCTCAACCTCTCCTAAGTCGCACACTCCCGCGACCCCCCAGCCCCCGGATGCTGGGGCGCAACGCATTTCGCAGCAACCGGCTCGCTAGGGCGCAGTGACCGATTGTGGCGGCGGGTGGCGCCGTGGGGTGCGAATCAAGGCCCCCGGACGTACCGGAACAATGGCCGGTGATGAGCGAGACAAACATGGGCCGCGTACCGGTGGGGGATCCGATCCCGCTCCGGTTCGATCCGACCACCAAACAACGCCTCGAGGAGCTGGCCGCCGGCATCGGCCCGCGCCGATTCGGGGCGCTGGTGCGGGTGGCCGCAGGACGGCTTCTCGCCGACCCCGACCGTGTGCCCGAAGCCCTGAACCAGGCCCGCCGGGCCTCCGCCGACGCCCGCCGCATCACGTGGGCGGAAAGACCCCTCGACCTCGACCCCGCCACCAACACTCGCCTCAACCAACTCGCCCACGAGTTCCACACCGACCGCAGCGCGATCGTCCGCGTCGCACTGCACCGCTTCCTCGCCGCGGCGGGCCGATTCCGCCACCCGGTGCTCCGCGAAGACACCCGCACCGATCTGACCTGCCGCACCCGCGTGTACCTCAACCGCTCCACGCTGGTCCGCCTCGAGAAGCTCACCGCCCGCAACGGCGACGCCCTCACCGCCGCAGCGATCCGGGTCGCGGTACGCCGACTCCTCGACGACCCGGGAGACCTCACCGCCGACCTAGCCACGATCGGCGCCGCCCGCGACCTGACCCCGGAAACCCTGGGCCCGCGCACGAACGTGCACTTCGACGACCACCTACGCGACCAACTCGACGCCCTTGCCGGTCGGCTCGACTCCGACCGCGCCGAACTCATGCGCCTGGCCGCCCGCCAGCTTCTGGCGAACCCGCACGACCTCGAGAAGGCGGTGACCGAGGAGATCTACCGCGGCGACGCCAACCGGGCCAAACTCCTCGCCCGAAACATCCGCCGCCAGCAGGCCGCTGACCAGGCCACCGCCGCGCCCGCCGTCCGCAAGGCGCCGAGCCCGCAAGGCAACCCATTCGGGCGCCGGCACGTCTTCCGGTTCGACGAGGACACCAAACGCCGCCTCGAGGAGCTAGCGGACGAGTACGGTCCCCGCCGGCTCGCCGCACTGCTCCGCGTCGGGATCCGCAGACTGATCGGATCCCCGCACGCCGATGTCGACCTCGCGCAGGCCCGCCGGGTGGCCGCCCAGGCACGGTCGCTGCCGCACGACCCGGTCACCCTGAAACTGGACTCGCCGACGGCGGCCCGCTTCCGCGCCCTGGCCGCCCGCTACGAGGCGTCGCCGCGGGACCTGGTCGTGGTCGCGGTGCACCGCTTCCTCGCCGCCCCTGGCAACTACCGGTCGGCGCTGATCAGCGAGGCCGGCGCCGTTGGGCTCGACGAGAAGTTCAAGGTGTCGATCCGCCCATCCGCACGCCGCGACATCGAGCGGCTCGCGGACCGGCACGGCACCCGGTTGAGCTCGGCGTTGGTGCGGGTTGCGGTGCGCCAGCTCCTGGACAACCCTGGCGACCTCACGGGCGACCTGGAGACCGTTGCGCCGGTGCACGACCTGCGACCGCCACCGCCCGCCGTCCGGGTCGACGTCGCCCTCGACGACGAACTCCTCGTGCACCTCGACGCCCTCGCCGAACGGCTCGGCTCGGACCGTCAGGAATTGGTGTATCTGGCGGCCAAACGCATCCTCCGCTTCCATCACAACATCGAAAACCGGATGCTCGACGAGATGTTCCGCGCCCAGAACAACCGGAAGCACCTGCTGGCCAAGCATGCCCGCCGCGAGAAGATTCGTCGGACAGGCCGCGGCAGCGACACCTGACCTGCGAGAATGGGCGGGGGTCGGGCTCGTACCACCGGAGGACCCCATGTCACGGTATCTGCGCCTCGCCCTCGTCGCGTCCACGGTGGCCGCCGCCCTGTCCCTGACCGTGGCACCCGCACACGCGGCACCATCGCCGGACCCGCCGAGGTGCACCGTGCAACGGTTCATCCTCGGTGCGATGTCGACGTGTGCCCCGGGTTCGGCGAACACCCACCAAGTGGAGATGGTGTGCTGGATCTTCGGATTCCCCGCCAACGTGCACTACGCCTGGGGACCGGAGGTGCCCACCTTCCTGCCCTCGATCGCGCTCTGCCCGCCTCTGAGCTACGGGTTCACCGCTAACTTGCATACCCGATAGCGCCGGTGCACCCCTTGAACTGCGGAATGGCACGTCCCCTGGGTCGGTCCCCCCGATCGGCCGCCGCCAGTAGGGTTCTGCCTGCTGTATCGAGACGTGAGAGATCGGGGAACTGTGGCGTGCAAGGTAGTTGTCGAACTGGTCGACGACATCGACGGAACCGTATTCGGGAGGACGGGGAGAACATCACCTTTTCCGTCCACGGGGTGTACCACGAAATTGATCTGAAAGACAAGCACGCCAGCAAGTTTCACAAGCAGATCGGATTCTTCGTCGAGCACGCCACCCGGATCGGTGACCGCAAACGACGCTCGGATCGTCCCGTGGCCCAGGATGCCCCGGTGCGGCGGCGCGGGAACGTCAAGGAGATCCGTGCCTGGGCGACCGAGCAGGGGTACGAAATCTCCTCACGCGGGCGCATTCCGGCCGACATCGAGCAGGCGTTCCAGGACGCGCACTGACACCGCTGCGGCGTACGGCGTGCACCGCGACCCTGAGGCCTGTGCCAGCCTGCACGTTGAATTCTTCTCAGCCCCTGCCGCAATGGGGACATGTCATCTCCCCAGGTTAATGAGTCAATTCGGCCTCCAGTCCGGTGCTGGGGGTGATTTCACGGGCGGGTGAGTGATTCGGGCATCTGAACGAAGTCCGCTTCCATCCTGATTCAGATATGACGAGAAGATACCGGCGCAGCCCATGTCGGGTTGTGACGGCGCGGGGACGGGATTGCGTGGGCCACCAGGCTGGACAGGCGATGCACACCGGAGTAAATCCGCGGCGATGTTGGTGCGCTGATCATGTGGGGACATGTCGTTCCCGCTGGTAAAAGCCAGTATTGGCAATATGTCAGAGGTTCCAGAGCTGGAGCAGAGCGGTCCGCAGGCTGGGGGAGGCGATCCGGTGGTCGGCTCGTAGGCGGGGGTTGGGGTGTCGGAGGTCGGCGAGGGTTTGTTCGGCTTCCGGCACCGGGATGGGGAGAGGTCGGTGCGGCTGCGCAGGAGATGACCGATGGCGCCGTGGGCGTGGGGGATCGCGATCGCCTCGGAATCCACCACGGCCGGTGGGTGGATCCATTCGTTGTCGGCGGTGACGAAGACCGGGACGTCACCATGCGTGAGGCGGGTGTCGGTCTTGTCGTGGTGGAACCATTCGAGCTGGTATTTCGCGGCCGGCCCGGCCGGGGCGCGGTGGTGGCGGGTCTGGGCGGCCCAGGTGCGGTGTTCGGTGGGACTGGGTTCGTATTCGGCGATGTGCCGCAGAAACATTCGGGCGACATTGGCGGGCAGGAATCCGGGATCGGCTTGCCCGCGGCCGCTGACGCCGGGGATCGGTACCGCCCGACCGATCTGCCATTGCGCGGTGGCGTTGTCGAGGAACGGCTGGTCGACCTCGGTGATTCCCTCGATGCCGTCGATGAAGGCCCGCACGGAGGTGGCGATGTCGGGATCGTCGGTGATGACCGCGGCCTCGTCGGCGAGGGTGGAGCTGTGGGAGGCGTTGGCGGAGCCGATGACCGCCCGCCGGTCGGTGGCGATGACGTTGGCGTGCAGGTTCGGTGACGACAGCACCCGCACTCCGGCGTCCACGTAGTAGGCGAGCGCTACCGGGGAGGTCAGGTGTGCGCGGACGGCGGTGCGGGAGGCGTTGACGACAAGAACGTCCCCGGCGCGCAGCGGCAGCAGGGTGGGCGCGTCCTGGCCGAGGTGCGCGATCGCAGCACGGCGGGTTCCGCGCGTGCGGATCGCGCGGGTGATGTGCGGCCACGGACTCGGCCCGTCGAAGGTTGTCCCCATACCTGTCGAGCATCTGCCGATGAATGGCAGGCTGCCCGGTCTGGCCCGTCGGCACTATTGCAACCACCATCTTCGGTGGTCCCTGTACGCCTGCCAAGCTCTGGCCCGGGCCAGCGGATGGCCGTTAGTAGTTTTCCGCCCGCGAACTTGTGGATCGGGGTGCGCCGACGTCGTAGAACACCGGTGTCACCCGCAGAGAAGGACTGATCACCCTGCACGAAGGGAAGTAACGGCCGGCCATGTGGGGTTTCGGCTGTCGACTGGTCATCGAGGTCAGGCGAACTACAGACACGACAACCGGAAACCGACATGGAAACGCGGATGTCGATTGCCATTCGATCTCACGCAGCCACGCCACCTCCCACGCGGCATCGCGCTCGGCCTGAGGCACGAACGCGCCGGCCGGACCTGCGGTGCAGACGGACGCCGCCGCTGAACACCGGCACGAACTCCTGCCTGTCGAACTCGAGCGTGTGTGCATATTCGACATCGTCATTGTCGGGATGTCGGACGTATGATCGACGGACCGCCGGGGCGCCCACGCGGAAGGATGTCCAATGGACAATTGGTGGCTGTATTACAGTCCGTTTCCCCAACCTGTCCGAGAGTGGCGTGGCTGATTGTGCAGCAGATCTGGTAGCCCGCTGACGGTCCTGGATGTCCACCTCCTGCTGTCCTCGTGGCAAGTCTGCGTCGATATCAGTTGTTGGTGACGATGAAGCCTTTCCCGACGGGGTTGGGTTGGGCGTTGATGCCGTCGAGGACGGCAGTGAACTTGATGTACTCGAACGCGAACAGCGCGGTGTCGAATCCGCGGACCATGCCCACGATCTCGGTGTTGTTCTGAAGTACGGGTCCACCGGAGTCGCCACCGCCTGATTGGGCGTTGCTGTAGAAGCGTGTGGTGTTCTGCGCGGTGATTGACCCGCAGTGGAGGCCGGTGCCGGCCCCGTCCTTGCAGTGGGGACCGATCGGGTTGGGGGAGCCGATTCCGTCGACGCGGGCACTGGGACCATTCGATGTGAGTACCGCGTCAGCGTTGAGGTAGAGGACCACCCAGTCGACGCCGGTCCCGCCGCCGGGACTGCGGTACGCGATGTTGCCGATGTGTTCCCGCGGTCCGGTCGGCGCATAGCGGTAGACGGGTGCACCGTCGGGTGTGCCGTCGACGCAGTGGGCGGCGGAGATGCCGATCTTGTTGCCGAGCGAGTCGGTGCCGACGACGCCCATCGTGCAGAACTCGATGATGCCGGGCGGGTGCGGGACCGGGTTCAGGTCGTCGGTCCATGCGATGCCGTTGGACACGAGACCGGTGGCTGATGCCGCCGGCGCGTTGACAAGGAATGCGCCGAGGGTGACTGCGAGACACGCAACATACCCGTAAGCCTTCTCAATGTGTTCTCTCTTCTTCGCGGCATCGAGGGGCTATCTGTAAGCCGCTCTTTCTGGTGGCCGAGCTGGGCTCGACGTGACGACTTCTTCACGGCTGACTGTCGGGGTCCGGAAGCAGCGGGACTCCGTCCGCCGGCCGCCGTTGACGTCAGGCTCGGCCTTCGACAAGGCCGTCAGGGCACAGGGATGGTTCGGAAGAACGGTGCGGTCGGCGGCAGTCCACGCGGATCGGTCGTGGGATTGGCGACGAATAGAACCGCACCAACAGCGGATTCGGCTCGCCTGCAATCATCCGGTCGTTGCGGACGCGGATCTTGCTCCTGGGCACCCGGTGCGAGGGAGTCGTCGACCCGGGCGTACATCCGACGGTCCGATCGATCGAGCGCGACGATCGCGCCCGTGACTGGGGTGAAGTCGGTGCCGTCCAACTGGGGACAGCTCGATGACGGTCCACGACACGATCGCGGCGTTCCGGACGAGGGAACCTTGCTCAGTTCGGTGCTGCGGCACGACGAGCACGTGGACGCGTCGGCGCCGAGCATGGTGTGGCACTGATCGTAGTGGCGGATGGTGATGAAGTCGCGTGCGATGAGGGGGAGTGGTGGGAGCTGATCGCGGTGGAGCTGATTGTGCATCGGGGGCCTCGACTTGCAGGGTTCGGGGGTTGTTCGACTCCCAGGCTCCTCGCGTGAGGTTCATCCGACGACGGTAGAACGACCGATAGTCATACCTGTTTTCGTGCCCGGGGTTGTCCGTAGGGTCAAGATCCGCATGGCCTGGGTCGTGGATCTGACCGGGTCCGGGCGTCCCGGATCAACGCGGGCATGGTCGTCCACGTGCGACCCCTCGGGGTATCTTCACGCTCGTCGTCGGTCGCCGCGATCCTCGCCGCGAACCCGGATGTCGATGGCGTGCAACATCGGCCGAGAACACCTCGCCTGGATGTTGGCCGATGACACGGCCGCACACACCCACCCCGCCGTCACCACCGCCGGAGTACGAATCGAAACCGTCTGCCCAATTCGTGTGAAGGGGCGACGAGAATACGTGCATGGAAATAGGCGAACGAGACTGGGGCGAGAGGCGACTCGCTCCGAGGGTGACACGTGAGCCGTGGGCCGCCGCGTCAATAGGTGCGAACAGCGGCGGTGACACGCTTGATGTGTTGTGGCGCAGCCAAGCGCAGCCCCCGCCAACGATGTAGATCAGCTGGCAGGGGCGCTACACGGACAGTCTGCACGTAGGAACGAGCAGCGCACAATTGATCTTCGTGAGCCGGAGCATGGAAGTCCAGGGAGTGTGATCCATGCCATTGCACAATTTTCGCACCTCCGGATTACCGACCAGTAAGTGCGATTTCATGTCTTCTTTCACTGTGTGCGATCCGGCGGCAGTCTCTCGGTCAGGGTCGGCGCGATCCGGCGACGGGGGTGGTGCCGCCGGACCCGATGAGTTCTGCTTCGCCACAACAGTGCCGGCGGACTTCGGCATCGAGTGATCGAGCGACAATCTTGTATCGTCCACTGGTTGTTCTGTGCTGCAGCGTGTCCGGGCGTAGTCGTAGCTGTTCTGTGCAATGAGTATGTGTGGCGAGCCGCTCACTTGCCGTGGACGCGAACGCCCGACGGCCCGGTCGGTCCACTGCTGGTGGGCTGGTTGGAAAACCTCGCACGATTTGTGCTGGTGTCGCGAAATGCTTGGCCAGGCATGGTTCGGATGCCGATCGTGTGATGTAGAACACAGCTGAATTTGTGGGAGAAGGCTGGTGCTCGGGGGCGTTCGGTTGCAACCCTAGTTCGAGACCCAAAGCTCCAGATCTAATTTCGGGTATGGGTGTAGGTATTTCGGCCAATGTGCAGGTGTCGAAGTCGGTCCAAAGTGGCTGGTGCGCGTCGTCGACGTGGCAGTCGAGAATTATCTGCACGTGAGAGAAGAGTTGTCATGGCACGGATCGCCGAAAACTTGGGTACAAATCTGCTGAATACGTTGCGGGTCGGTGTGGTTGGCACTGTTCTGTACGCCGGGCTCATCATGGGCGTGGTCGTGGTGGCAGTGTGGAAGTTCCCGATGCCCGGCGTATAGGCCCGCTACCACTCCTGGTCCTGCGCCGATGCCGGCGGGTGAAACACTCGGTGGCAGTTCGGCGATAGAGCTAACAGGGGCGTGGTTGTGCCCGTGGCTCCGCGTAACCGGTGAACAACGCGCGATACGCGTGACGGGCCCTGTTTGCTGTGGAAGGGACGTTGATGTTCGGGACGGGCGCAGGTCTCATGGTTGCTCTGCTGGTGGTGACACTTCTGGTGGTGCCCGTGTCGTTCGGTGTGGCGGCACGAGCGGACGCAAAGGTTCGCCGCCTTGCGGAGTCCCGGGCGTCCCACCCGAATCCGGTGGGCTCGGTAGCTGTCGCGGATGTGGACGAGCGGTGCGATCGGTGGCGGCAGCTGGCGACGCGGGCGTGGTTGATCTGCGGCGGCGCCTCGCTGGTCGCAGTAGCGGTCGTGGGTGTCCTGATCTGCGTCGGGTGAAGCCGACGACGTAAGCCGGGAGTGCGCGGGCGTCGGTGCGGGCGGACTGAGCCCTCGATGCCGAGCCTGCATCTGAAGGATCAACGTAATCTGAAACCATTTCGGCCGCTGTGACATACGCGCCGGAGGCCACCCGAGACGCAGTCACGCGCAGGTGAGCCGAAGCGGCCCGGTCGGAGTGTAGTCCGCTCCGGCCGGGCCTCGCCGGGACATACAAGAGGTACCCGCCGCGTGAAGCCTGACGGCGCTCGTCACGGTGCGCGTCCGGGAGGAGGCGCGCAACGGTCGGGCGGTGCGGATCCGCGTTGGTGTGCCTGGGTGGTGGGCGTCGCTGATGTCTCCTCGGATGTGCTGCGGGCGTGTGAATTTATCGACCGGATCGACGGAGCTCGGCGGAACGGTGTGTGCACCAATTGCTGCTAGCCAGTTCAGGTTTAGCTGTCGCCGTACTGGTTTGGTGACCTGCTCCTTCGTGTTCCGGTGCGATGAAATGGTAGATCCGCCGCCCACCCCAATCGCCCGAGCGTGACCTATGTCACATGCCTTTCTCGGTGGACCACACTTGCGGCTGGCGGCCGTCGGTTGCAAGCACGTCTGCGTCGGCATCGCGCATCCGAGTGCGGGTGTTGGTTCTGGCAGGACGGATTCGGTGCCTGACCGATCGACTCGCCTGGTGCCGAACTCTGCCCGCCCGGGCAATGAGAGATCGTCCGCGTGTGGTGCGCAGCGCCCGGCGGTGGGTGCGGGTGTTCGAGGTCGGACGGGCCGGTCTGGACCCCGTGTCAGTGCGGTGTGGTGCGGTTGAATGGGTGGCATGGGGTCGTCCGCGAGTGAGCAACTGTGGCAGACGTTGTCCGATTCCGGCTTGGCGTTGGTGTGCGTCCGCGGGCCGCAGTGCCGATGGGCGGATCTGCTCTTGCCCGGGGATGGGTCGGTGGGCGAGCTGACCTGGCTGGCACGGGACGCCGACGAGATCGCCGAGCAGTGCCGCGACCGCCGATAGCGACACACCCGAGCAGCGACGGCGCTGGAGCTGACCGGGCGGAGCTCACCGAAGAAGCGGCAAGGTGGTCTGTTTTTCGTGTGAGCGGGTGTCGGCGGCTGTGCAGGTGGACGCGTGGTTTTCCAGAGGTGAGGCGCACCGGTGCCGGTGGTAGCGTCGCGCAGGCTGCAAGGGGTGCGATCGAAAGTCACCGGGCTGCAGCGGCGAAGGGCACGGAAGGTGCGGTACATGGTGCAACAGCAACGGGCGGCGGTGACCCGGGCGCAGATCGTCCGCGGGGCAGCGGAAATGTTCGACAAGTCCGGGTTCGAGGGCGCCAGTCTCGTCGAGATCCTCGAGGCGGCGGGCATGACGAAGGGGGCGTTGTATTTTCATTTCGGTCCAAGGAGGATTTGGCCCGGCACATCATCGCCGAGCAGCACCGGATCTCGATCTCCGCGGTGCAGGCCATCGCCGCGCAGGAGTCGTCGGCGATCGAGCAAATCGTGATGCTCTGCCACGAGATGGCCCGGCAGATCGTGCAGGATCCGATCGTGCGGGCCGGGATTCGCATCACCCTCGAGCTCAGCGCCGACGACCGTGGCCCCGCGGGCCCGTACTTGGATTGGATCGCCGCCTGTCAAGCGTTGGCGGCCCGCGCGGTCGCCGAAGGCGACCTTGTCGACACTATCGACCCGCCGACGTTCGCGCGGTTCGTCATCGGTGCGTTCACCGGGGTCCAGACCCTGTCTCAGGTCCTGACCCATCGCGTGGATCTCGAGCAGCGGGTGGACGAGATGTGGGGGTTCCTGTTGCCGGGGATCATGCCGACCACCCGGCACTCCGGCATGATGCGGATCCGGGCGGCCCGCACCGATGTTCCCGTCACCGGATCGCCCGGCGGTCAGGATTAGTGCGCTCAGCGCGCCGGAACGACTGCACGTGCTTGCTGCAGACCGGCAAGTGCGCCATCCGCACGCTGGCTGGCGACCGCGGCCGGAACAAGGATGGGATGACTGCCGGGTCGGTGTTCGTGCAGGTCCGATCGCGTGCCGGGTGCTGGTCCGCAGGAGCGCCGCGGCCGATGTCATCGGGGAAATCATCGAGGACCATGCGGCAGTGAGCCGGACCCGGTGGTGGTGGGCACGAGTGGGCGCCGGTGCATCGGTGGGCGGTCGCGGTCGACGATGCACCGGTTGGTCTTTGCCGACACCGAGGGCTTGACCATCGATCCGAGTCTCCACCACCCCCACCGCGGACTGGACCGCGATGTGCCCCTCCTCGGTGTGGGCCGGATTTCACTCGCTGCTGGTTGACCGCAAACTTGTCGTTGCGGAATTGTTATCGGACCGGTATAAATATTCACATCGTGTGCTGTGTGTCACGATTCTCTGAACAATCGAACTGGAGTTACAAAGATGGACCTTGCTTTCTTGGCCGACTTCTTCTCGAACGTCTCCACCCTTCTCGGCGTCCTCGACTTCTTCTCGGGTTCTGCTGGGTCACTCAGCGGCTAGTTGCGCTGGCCAGTAAGTGCTGGCGCTGCTGTGGCAGAAAGGGGGACTGAGTTTACCTGCGGCCCCCCTTTCGCTGTACTGGAGCTTCGGGCTGTGTCTGCGCCGCGCTCGGTTCCCCGCGGGAAATGGCGTGAATGTCATTTTCCGTGCGGATGGGCCGACCGTTCAAGATCATTTTCTGATCTGGGATGCTGACCTATCTCGATTCGGTAACTCGAAACTTTGAGATCCGAATTGTGTGTGTCGTCGAGTCGGGAGAACGCGGGGCTGCCCTCAGCGAGAGGTGCCTCTCGTCGCGTGGCTGCGCGCCGAGGGGTGTCGCGGCGCCTCTCGCGGCGGCCTTACATCCGACTCAGCGACTCGTGCCCTCGTGGCGGCTTAGGGGCCTTGCGGTCACGGTCTACGAGGTCGCCGAACTAGACGGCGTTTCGCAGGCAGCCAGTGGCCACGTCCGGGCGTCCAGGCGATGGAAATCGGCTCCCGCACATGGGAATACTCGCGCTGCGAAGATTCGGGGGCGTTGCCTCGGCGGGGCGGCGATCATCTCTTCGCCCGGCCGTTGCGCCCGTCGGGGGTGAACACGTCGTCGCCCAGGCTGGTGGCCGGCACGTACGACACTTCTTGTTCCTCAAGCCAGGATTCGCAGGGACTTCATCTGACCGTCGGCCTTGTCCGCGGTGAGCTACGAGAACGGCATTTCCTCGTCGAGCGTGCGTTCGATCATGTTCTGCGCCAATACGGTTTTGGCCGCGCGCTCGGCATCGGCACCGATGCGGACGGCACGGCAACGGCCTTGATCGGCGGTCCACGATTCGCCGAAGATGGAGCTCGAGTTCTGAATACGGTGTGTCTGGTCGTCGTCGCCGCGGCGCTTGTGGTGTGGGCGCTCGGTGATTCGACCGCCCACGACTTGCCTGTGAAGAATGCTCCGTTGACCAGCGGGGAGGGAATGTCCTCTTTCTGTGAGGTATGTGGCCGCGCGGTTAGCGGCTGTCTCGACGTCGCCGGGCGGCGCACAATTCTCAAGACCCCTGCTCGGGGCAGGATGAGAGTCGTGAGCGACCGGGCTGCAGTCGACCTCGAGCGTGAACTCGCGATGCTCGCGTTCGTTCGTGGTCGTCTCTGGGCGTCGGAGGGCGATGATGTCCGTAGTCCGACCACCGCTGTCGATCAGGTTCTCGACGGGCTGAGCAGTCTCGCACGGTCGCCGCGGGTCCCGAGCTGATCTGCGCGCCATGCGGGGGGTTGGGGTCGTGGTCTTTTTGGGGTCGGCAGCGATCGGTTTGCTGGTGGCGCAGTGGCTCCTGCCGGGGGTTTCGATTGCCGCGTCGGGATTTGTCACCGTGGTGGTGGTGTTTGCGGTGGTGCAAAGTGTGCTGTCTCCGTTCATTGGGAAGGTGGTGGCGCAGAACGGGTCGGCGTTTCTCGGAGGTGTCGGGCTCGTGTCGACATTGGTGGCGTTGGTGATCGCATCGCTTGTCGGTGGTTTGAGTATCGATGGGTGGCGCACGTGGATTCTGGCGACTCTGGTGGTGTGGCTGGTGACCGCGGTGGCCACTCTGGTGCTGCCGTTGGTGGTGTTGCGTAACAAGAAGTCGGGCGCGTAAGGGGACCGCGGGGAGCGTAAGGGGGCCGTGGGGCGCGTAATAGGGGATTCCGGCCGTCATGGTCTTCGTGCCGCGTGCCTCGCGGCATTGGTGCCGTCGGTGCGGGGCTGGGCGGTGAAGGCCTGCCGCCACAGTGTGGTCAGCGCCGCTCGCTCCCATTCTCGGGCGGCCACGACCCCGTCCGCCTCGAAGCCTCATCCGAGAGCAGGACGCTTTCTCCTCCGGGGATTCGTTCGATGGAAACGAGAGTGAGCCACTGGGAGTACCAACTGACACGGTGCACACCTTGCCGACCGCACACTTTAAAAGTACATTGAAAGTATGTCTGTGGGTGAGGTGCCGTTCTCGGATATCCAGAACAAGGGGAAGGCGACACTGTCGGAGTGGCAGCGGTCGGGGGCGCGGCCGCTGCGGGTGACGCGGCGCGACGATGAGGATTTGGTGTTGATGACGGCGGTGCGGGCGGATCAGGAGCGGGAGGTGCTCGCGGCGGCGACGGCGATGGTCGACGCCCTGCTGCACTCCGATGACAGCGCTCTGGTCCGCAAGGTGGTGGCGGCGGCGTTCCCGTGGGTGAGCTACCTGTCGGCTGAGGAGTTCGCCGACTTCGTCGACGAGCTGATCGCGTCGCTACGGGCAGGCTCATCGCTCGATAATCCGGCACCGCCGGCCCGGACGATCGAGACGTGGCGGCACACGGCGGAGGTGTATGCCGATCCGGAGTTGGCTCGGATCCTGTCGATGCCGTCTGAGGGTGACTTCGGGGCCGTGCCGGTGCCGGAGCTGTGAGCCCGAAGCGGGGTGAGCGGGTCGCGCCGCCGGCGGCGGGCGAGTTGTGGGAGTTGCGGTTCGCGACCAGTGACGCGGCGAAGGGGTGGGATGAGCTGTGCTGGCAGGCGCCGGCGAACACGTTGGTGGCGTACGAGGAGCTGCGACGCCGCCCGGTTGCGGGGGAGTCGACGACGCGCCATCACCGGTTGAAGGGCAAGCTCGCGACCGGGGTGCACAACGGGGTGGAAATGGAGCAGTGGCAGTACGAGGTCACCGCCGGTGGCCGGGTCTGGTATGTGCTGGATATCGAGCACCGCACGTTGTGGCTGAAGCATGCGGGCACAGGGCACCCCAAACAGACCGAATAGTGTTGCCATTGTGCTGAATAGGGACCTGATCGAATCGACTCAGCGGAGTCGGGGAGCCGAGGTGGTCGGCTCGTGACCTGGAACCGTGCTGTGCGAGCATACGGTCTCTATTCGTGGTCCCGGCCCGAGCCGCACACACTGAGCGAGTGTTTGAGTGCGGGAGCTGGAAACGGGGCACCATGGCCACGGTCGCGAAGAAGAACAGCTGAGCGGGAATCCGCTCTGCTCATAGTGGCTGCGCGACTTTCGGTCAGGATCTGCCACCGAGCCGGCTCCCGACCCTACATTCGGTGGGCAGTGAGGTTCTGGGCGCCGAGCGAACGCATCTGAATCCGGTGCGGGAGGCATGACGGGGCCGGCAACGGCGCGTTGCATCTCCGGTCGCGGTCGATCCGGGAAAGGCGGGATGGCGGAGAAGATCTCCGCACTCAGCGTCTTCGATGCGGTTCCTCAGTTCTAGGGCAGCAACGTCACCCTGAAGAGCAGATCGAGCCACACGGCGATCGCGACCGACCGCCGAACGCGACCGCGACGATGAAGAATGGCGTCGTCGCACGATCAGCCCAGTCGATCTGCACATCGTCGAGCCGTGCGGCGGACTCTGTGCGCCACGCAGTTCTGTTAGGTGGCGCGGCCCAAGAAGTTCAACAGCTGGGTCTGGGCGTCGGCGTTGTCTGTGGGCGCCACCTTGGCCCCGAAGGCGTGGGGGAGCCGGATCCGGTCGTCTTCTGCGACCAGAAAGGTTCGGGCCAGCTCGACTGCCTCGGGATCGAGGTGTTCGTCCTGCCCGGTGGCGCGCGCGAAATCCCAGGTATGTATCAGCGTGTCGGCGCACGCCATCCGCCGGACGAATTGCTCGAAAGGCAGGTTGCCGAACTCGGCACCCAATACCTGCTGGGCGGTCGCCTCCGACTCCAGGGCAGCCTGTACCCCGGCCGTCGCATCCAGCCAGGCGGCCACCACGTCCTCCCCGGCGGTAGGCACCCGGTAGTCATTTCCCCTGAGCCCTGCGCAGACCCGTCGGTGGTTACCCACCACATGGGCGGCGACGTCCCAGGCGGTCCAGCCTGGGCAGGGGGAGGCCGAGTTCCAGCGGTCCTGCGGGCAGCCCAGGAGACGATCGGTGAAGTCCTGCGCCACGCGTGCGTACAGACTGGTGATGGGCGATCCCATCCCCAAACCGTACGTCAACCGCACCTCACCGAATCTGTGCTGGTAGAGGTCATTCTTACGCGCGCAGCGACCCACACCGGCCGCCGCTCAGCCTGAACCGGGAGATGTGCACCCCCGACACGGGAGCCCCGGGGCCGGATGCCGAGCCGTGAAGATGTGCCCCGAGACCTTGTCAGCGCTGAAGGGAACAGGTGCGATGGGAGATGACCGCGGTGTATATCGGTCTGTCCGTCGGCGCCGTGGTTGCCGAGGCAATACCGCGCGGCCAGGACATCCCACCGGACCGGATCGTCCGCACGCGACCGTTGGCCGACAAGTCGTGGACGGAACTGGTGCTCGACGAGGAGGTCGAGGTGGCGGTCCTGCGGTGGCCAGCGGAACATCATCAGGCTCGGCCAGGACGCCTATCTGACGGCGTGCACGTGGCGGGACTACGCGCAGACCCGCCGAACCGCGACCGACATCTTGACCCACACGACCGTCGCGCAGGGCTGCATAACGAGTGCCGGCACGAATGCAATGAACTCGCGCTCATGCTGGTCGACGGATGAAAAACCACCGACGCTGACGGTGGTGCAGTCGGCGCAGCTCGATGCCGACAGATGGGCCCGAGAGATGGTGCTCGCCTCCCTCCTTCACGATTTTCGATCCGACAGTGGGATAACGCGGCGACGTACGGGCTGACGCCAGCTGATCGGAGTGAGCTCCCGCGGTTTCTCGGCCGGCGCCCGCCCCACTGTTGTCGCGAGGGGTAGCCGTCCCGGTGCCTGTTGATCATCGCGGTGTTGTGTCGAGTTGTCTCCACTCGTGTGCACGGTGCCGCAGTCGGTTTCGGGTGAACCGTGTGTGAGTGCGGTGCGGAAGAGAATGATGCCGGTTGTGGGTGACCACCCCCCGAATGCGGTGGCACGGCCACGACGGTGTTCTCCGGGCTGCTGGGGATGTGGCCGGCGCGCGGCCTTCGCGACGTGAGGTTCGGTGCCGCTGTGACCCGAGTCCGGGAAGCGCTGCACCGCCGGAATTGCGGCACAGTCGTCGGTGAGAAGGTGATGGGCCGTCAGGCGCACACCCTGCTCGGCACCGTGAACACCGGGTTCGGCAATGTCGAACACTTCAATGTCGCAGCTGCCGAGGCAATTTCGGGATTTCGGTGGAGAATAATCCCTGTCGGGCTGAGTCGTGCTCGTCCTGCATGAAGCTCGGTGCGATGTGATTCTGAGCTCGAAGAGGATCGTGTTTGGTCTGCCCACATGGACAATGTCTTGAGACGTTGAATTGTTAGTTCGGTGAGCTTCCGCATTTGCGGGACGAGCCTGCCGTTACTGTGTGCGTTCGACGATTGCCCTGACGTAGAAGGAGAGCACGATGGCGGTATCACCGAGGATTTCCGAAGGTTCGGCGAAGGGGACAACCAAGGAGATCCGCGAGTGGGCGATCGGAGAGGGTCGCGAAGTGTCTCCCCGCGGTCGCATTTCGGCCGAGATCGTGCAAGCTTTCCATGACGCTCAGGCAACGAAGGCTCAGGCAAAAGCGGCGCCGGCGAAGAAGGCGGCCGCGAAGAAGGCGGCCGCGAAGAAGGCGGTTGCGAAGAAGGCGGCCGCGAAGAAGGCGGCCGCGAAGAAGATAGTCGCGGGGAAGGCTCCCGCGAAGAAAACGGCCACGAAGAAGTCGCCGGCGAAGACGACAGGGCCGAAGAAGACGGCTGCGAAGAAGACGGCCGCGAGGAAGTCTCCGGCGAGGACGGCAGGGCCGAAGAAGACGGCAGGGGCGAAGTCGACGTCCGCGGAGAAGTTTGTCGCCGCGAAGGTACCGGCGGTGAGCCAGGCGCCGGCGAAGACGACGACCAAGGATATTCGAGAGTGGGCGATCGGAGAGGGTCGCGAAGTGTCTCCCCGCGGCCGAATTTCGGCCGAGATCGTGCAAGCTTTCCGTGACGCTCAGGCAACGAAGGCTCAGGCAAAAGCGGTGCCGGCGACGAAGGCGGCCGCGAAGAAGTCGCCGCCGAAGACGACAGAGCCGAAGAAGACGGCTGCGAAGAAGGCGGCCGCGAGGAAGTCGCCGGCGAAGACGGCTGGGGCGAAGTCGACGTCCGCGGAGAAGTTTGTCGCCACGAAGGTACCGGCGGTGAGCACGGCTCCGGCGAAGACGACGACCAA
>NZ_LTCZ01000201.1:36905-48652 GCF_001583455.1 Rhodococcus sp. LB1
ATTTCGGCCGAGATCGTGCAAGCTTTCCGTGACGCTCAGGCAACGAAGGCTCAGGCAAAAGCGGTGCCGGCGAAGAAGACGGCCACGAAGAAGGCTCCGGCGAAGACGACGGCCGTGGAGAAGGCTCCGGCGAAGAAGACGGCAGGGGCGAAAACGACAGGGGAGACGACGACAGGGGAGACGACGGCCGCGGAGAAGGTTGTCGAGAAGGAGGCTCCGGTGAAGGGAGCGGCGGCGGGCACGGCTCCGGCGAAGAAGACGGCCAAGGAGATTCGAGAGTGGGCGATCGGGGAGGGCCGTGAAGTGTCCTTCCGCGGTCGGATTTCGGCCGCAATCGTGCGTGCCTTCCATGACGCTGCGGCGAAGTTGCCGGCTGTGGGCGGCTGAACCGAGTGGTGTCCGCTCTTGAGCGTGACACACCGACTCCGGGTTGCCGGGTTCTCTCAATCCGACGGACGTTCAGTGGACGAACCCTTACCTGTCTCTTCGAAGCCAGGCTCACCGAAGATGAGCGCGCCGGTGTCACAGCCATGAACGCGGGCGGACGGTCGGTGCGACTGGTACGGGCGGTTGCATTCACGAGCGCTGGTCGACAGTGTGCGCCGAGGGGCCGATGGGAGTTCGCTGGCACCTGCTGGGTGAGTGTCGGTGCCGAGAACTGTCTCCCCGTACCAAAACGGCCACTATCGGTGGCCGAATCTGCCCGGGCGGTGTGTCGCTGTGTGGTCTTTCTCGCGGTCAGGCGAGGCCGATCAGCTTCGGTTCAGTCGGTGGTCGATTACTGGCACTCGCTCTGACATCGTGGTGTGGTTGTCGGACGTGGGTCGTCCGTCCGGCGGCGATCACCCCTCGGTCGGGCCACTCGGGTGCGGTCATTTGCGGGCGGCGGTCCATTTCATTCCCGAGCGGTAGGCTTTGGAGATTTCGGATTGGGTTCCGTTGATGTATCGCACTTCTCGTGTGGCGGTGAATTCGTTCTTCTCGTTCTTCAGTAGGGCGATGGCGCAGGATCGGGCGCGGTTGTCGGGAGAGTCGAGGCGTACTTCTACTTGGGGGCCGTGGGGTGGGTACAAGGTGACCACGCCGTCGGCGGCGGACCAGTTCGGGGTGCCGTCGTAGATGTAGGCGAAGATGAGGATGCGTTTGAAGTCGGCGAGGTGGGCGAGGTTGATGTGGAGGTTCTCGCCGCCGGTGTTGGTGCCGGAGCGGTCGTCGTCGTCGAGGGCGATGTAGGGCGGGTAGTTCAGGTCGCCGAATGCGTTGCCGAGTGCTTGGACGACGCCTTTGGACGCGTTGTTGAGGTGGTAGAGGCAGGCGAGATGGAGGTCGATCGTGCCGTTGCCGAGGAGTCCGCGCCGGCCGCGGGTCCAGTTGAGGTTGATCCGCATCGTGCCGGTGTAGCCGCCCTTGGCGAGGGACACGGTGGGGGCTGGCTTGGTGAGGGTGATCTTGCTGAGCTGGACCCGCGGCCCGCCGACGCTCGCGCGGTTCGTCATCGGCGCGTTCACCGGGGGTGCGCGAGCGGCCTGCTCCTCCGGCATCGGGCCGTGTCCCAGGTCCCGACCCATCGCGTGGATCTCGAGCAGCGGGTCGATGAGATGTGGGGTTCCTGTTGCCGGGGATCATGCCGTTGATGGCCGGTCCGGGAGCTGGTTCGCAGGAGCGCCGCGGCCGACATCATCGGGGAGATCATCGCGGACGACGCGGCAGTGACCGACCCTGGCGGTGGTGGGCACGTGTGGGCGCCGGTGCATCGGTGGGGAATCGCGGTCGACGACGGGCGACTGACCTTCGTCGACACCGAGGACCTGACCATTGATCCGAGTTTCCACCACCCCATCCCGGAACGTGATCGGGATGGGGCCCGTGGCCCACACCCGGCCGGCACCGGGGAGATTGACGGCGGCACACCGCCGCCCGCGGGCGGGTCCCGCCCCGAGATGTCGGGATGCGGGATGCTCGTGCGGCGGTGAGGAGCCCAGGGCCATCCGAGGTAGCCGGTGGCTTCCGGTGTTCCTTTTAGGTGCAGTCCCGGCAGATCAGCTGCGCGGGGTCGGCGAGGCGGCTGCGGTGGTGGACGAGGAAGCAGCTGGTGCAGGTGAATTCGTCTGCCTGTTCACCGGACAGGTCGGCGCCGGGCAGTTCGAAGGATTCGGCGGTGTCGGTGTCTTCGACGTCGACGACGGGGGACTGGGTGTCTTTCCGGCTGGCGGTCAGCTGTTCGAGGGAGGTGTCCGGCTCGTCGGATTCGGTGACTCGTGGTGCGTCGTAGTCGGTGGCCATGGCTGTTTCGTCCTCATGCTCTGGGTGTTCGGACTCGCCAGGATAGGAGGGGTTCGGTGGCACGATGCAACCGGCCGGCTGCCGCTCGATCCCAGGCGGGCGGGGATCGTGCTCTGTCGGTTCGATGGGTGGCTGCCGGTTGTCCCATTGTTGTTTGCTGTCAGGGTAATTGGCTCTGTCGGTGTGTGGGCAGGTGGTGGGTTGGGGATTTAAGATTCGCCGCGTCTGGTTGGGCCTTTGGATCGTGCCAGTGCTGATGGGTGGGTGAATGTCCATCTGTCGGTCCGTCGGATGGGTCCCCGCGCAGTCGGTCGTGCGCCCGGGCTGCTGCGTCATCCGGCGTGGGTGTCGGCATCCTCACCGGCCCACTTCATGATGGCACGATAGTTACATGTCCTGCCGTGAATATTAGGAATAGTGTGTATTATTACGGCATGAGATCAGATAGTCGTGCTGGGAAGGTGGTGGCGCTGGCTGCTGAGCAGGGGGGTGTGGTGACCAGCCGGCAGGCGCGGGCGGTGACGTCGGTGTCGGTGCAGCAGCTCAAGCGGATGGTCGATTCGGGGGTGCTCGAGCGGCTGCATCATGGGCTGTATCGGCTGGGACGGATGCCAGAGGATGTGCACCTGGATGCGCGGGTGGCGTGGCTGGCGCTGGACCCGGATGCGGTGGTGTGGGAGCGGCTGGATCAGGCGGTCCCGACCGGGGTGCTTTCGCATCGGACCGCCGCCGGCCTGCTTGGGCTGGGGGATCTGGACGCTGATGTGGTGGAGCTGATCGCGACCCGGCGGATCCGGCTGTCGCTGCCCGCGGTGGTCGTGCATCGGGGTGTGCTGTCGCGGGAGGATTGGCAGCTTGTCGACGGGCTGCCGGTGACCACCCCTGCCCGCACCATCGCCGATCTAGCCGCCGCCGGCACCGATGCGGGGCATCTGGCGTCGGTGGTCCGCGACGCCCTCACCCGAGGCCTGGTCACGGTGGAGGAGGTGGTGGCGGTGCTGTCCCCGCATGCCTTCGACTACGGGCACCGGGCGCTGGACGGGCAGGGTTTCCTCGAGGTGCTGATCTCGCAGGCGGGGGTGCCGACCACCATGCTGGCGGTCGCGGACTTCGCCCGCAAGAACACTGCCACCGCCGCTTCCGCCCCCGCTTCGGATGCCGGGCAGCTGGACGTCGCCGCTCTGATGAAGGCGGTGACCGAGTCACCGCAGGCGCGGGATGCGCTGATGCGGTCGCTCGTCGCCGCCCTCGGGCAGCCCATCGCCAGTGACACCAGCCCCGACGCCGGCGCCGGGGCTAACGCATCCGCCCACCAGGCCGTGGGGCGGGCCAGCACGACCGGATCCGACCAGCCCGCCCGGAGGTCTCGGTCAGCGAAGACGGCCGACCGGTGAGCCCGGTGTCGCGGTCCCCGCAGGCGGTGCGGGCCAGTATCACCGATCGCCTCAACCGGTACGCCCGAGAGCACGGCCAGAACATCGCCCTGGTGCGCCGCCGATTCGTCATCGCCCGCTTCCTCACCCGCGTCTTCGACGCCGACCCGGACGGGTGGATCCTCAAGGGCGGCATCTCGATGATGGTGCGCCTACCGCAGGCCCGCTACAGCAAGGACATCGACCTCCTTGCCGCCGCCGACCTTGCGGACTCGGTCGACGAGCTGCGCCGCGCGGTCCGCGACCACCACCTCGACCACTTCCGTTTCGAAGTCGGCCCGTCCACCGAGCTCAGCCACGACAAGGGGGTCACGGTCACCGTCACCGCCTCTCTCGGCGGCAAAACGTATGACAGCTTCTCCCTCGATGTCGTCGGCAGCCGCCGCTCTCTCGTCGGCGAGATCGAACGCCGCCCGATCCCGCGGCTGGTCGACACCGACGACTTCCCACCCGAGACCAGCGTCCCGCTGTATCCGCTGGCGGATCAGATCGCGGACAAAATCTGCGCGATGTATGAGGTGCACGGCGTGGCAGGGGTGGCGTCGGGACGGTTCCGTGATCTGGTGGATCTGCTGCTGATCAGCATGTTCCTGCCCATCGATCTGACCTCCACCGTGGACGCGGTCGAACGGGAACGACGCGTCCGCGGCCTGCCCGCACTGCCGGCGACTCTGGTGAGCCCGGGGCCGGCGTGGACGACGCAGTGGGCCAAGGCCGCCCGCAACTCTCCACTGAGCGCGGACCTGCACGACCTCGAGAGTGCGCTGGTTGCCGCGGGCCGCTGCTACGACCGCATCCTCGGCTCGCTTCCTGCCGCGCGGCGGCCGGCGGTGTGGAGTCATGAGCGCAACGCCTGGGAAACAGCAGAGCAAGCGGCCCTCGGAGTAGAGGAAATCGAGCTCGGGTGACCGCGAGAACCGCGATCCCATCTAGGAGGGGACCTTCACTCGAACGGTAACGCAGGGAGTAGGGGACGACGGTGAGCTCGATGGATGGCGGTGTGGTGGCTGTAGGTACCAGATTCCGTCTGAGCTGCAGGATATGAGGTGCTAAATCTCGCGAGCTCTCAACGTGATGTGGTCGGTCCACCCACCGCCTCACCGACCCGCCCGGGCTTCCTCGTCTCTGTTGGAGACCGTGCACAGTGCGGTTTAGTGGACTCGGCGCCGGGCGGTATCTGCGACCGGTGGCGGTGGTCGGCGGGGAGCCCAGTTGGCGGTCCATACAGTTTCACCGAAATCGTCATCACAGGTCATATGCGTGAGCGCCTCGACAATGGTGTTGCATGCGTGGCAATCCATGTTCTGGGAGGGCAACGGATTGCTCGCGGACATGAGGAACCGTCCGATACGACGAAAGACAATGGGCTCGATCTCACCCATGTACGTATGTGCGGCGTGGACTAGTAGGTGCTGACAGCATTCAGTCGGTCCACTCCTTTTGGGCACAACGAGGTCGGGTTCGCTAAGGCGCATGAGCGGATGCTCCCTGATCCGAATGACTTCATGACGCTTCAAGGTCTGATCGCCCCGGCGGATCGTGGCCGACTTTTCGTAGTCGTGTTCTTCCCGTCCCTCATGCCAGTAGGCCCCATCGAATTCGACCACAAGTACGAAATCGTCGAGGGTGAAAGCCATATCGGTTCGAAGTCCGTACATACCACCGACCTTGTATCCCAGTTTGCCCTCTCCCAGGACATAGTTGAGGATTCCAAACAGATTGATTTCAAATTTCGAAACCCCCGGAGGTAGATCTGCTCGGCACGTATCACAACCTTCGGCTGCGTACCGACGTCCTGCCTGCAAGTGTCTACCCGTCATGGTTCAGACGGTAGTCCGTCCGACCGACACGCCGAGGATCCCCAACAGAGGAACTCTAGTGCGCGGCGCTTGTTCCACGTCGAGTCGGCCAGGCCCACCTCACGCGCGACCAACGATTATCACGTGGTCGAACGGTGCAGTCAGGCCTTCGACGTAGTGTTCGAGTGCAGTCAGCCCCGGCGACGACCGCTACGAAAGAACTGTTCCAGCAATCGCATGAGTGATCGCAGTGTCCAGCGCGTTGTTGTGAAGGGGTCTTCGAGCATGCTGGTTTGTTCACAAGGGCGACGACCTCGCCGAAGATCGAGGTGCCCTCAAACCACTGGTGGTCGCAGTTCGGGGGGCTGTTGGTTCCAGATTCCGTATTGCCGAACTCCGACGTTCTTTACACTCTCATCACGCCCGGGTGAGCGGTACCTCGTGTTGCAGTGAGAGAAGGGTTGGTCCAGCGAATGACGGATCAAGCGAGCGAGCGTGGCGGCGACGCTGACCTGAGTCCGGTGGAGCGATGGCTGGCCAACAGCAAACCCATCGAGTCGCACGAGCCGAAGCCCTTCGTCCCTTTGGTGGATGTGACCGTCCCGGGAAGCTTCGTCGGTGTGCCGCCGCTAAGGCCGCCGGCGCCGCTTCCGGTGAACTACAAGCCGAACATCCTCGCCGGCTTGGTTGCGTGTCTGGCGATCGTCGTCGGCAGTCTCGGTCCTTGGGTGACATCTCTCAGTTTTGGGGTGGCGGGTACCGCAGGCGACGGGGTGATCTCGCTGGTGCTGGCTGCGGTGGCCGCCGCCGCGTTGTTCGCGATTCACGCGCGGGGTGGTTTCACGAAGTTCGGGGATCGCTGGCTTGCGCCGGTGGCCGGCGTCCTGGTTCTCGGCATCGGGATCATAGATGCGGTAGAAGTCAGCGGTAACGAGGTTGAGTTCATGAATGCGATGGTCTCGACTGGGATCGGCTGGGGACTGTGGGTGGTCATCCTCGCGGGTGCAGCGCTGAGCGCCTCGTCCTGGGTGGTCGCCCGGATTGTCGGTAACCGATAGGGAGTCGTTCGCGGCTGATCGAGGGCTCGACTCGATTCGGATGATTGCCGCCGAACACCATTCGCGTCAATTCGGGCCGAGTCGACGAAGCCTCGTCTCCGCCATCACGGCACGCGGATCATGTGGGCGCGCGCCGGTGAAGCGATGCGTGGACGGTAGGCGCGTTGAGCGGTCTGTGCACGGCCCGACCGCGATGTACCCGGCAGCCACTTGCGCGATGGTGTGCGCCAAATGTGCTCTGACGGCCTGCGCAGACTGCCGCTTCCGCCGGTGTCATTCGAACGAATGACACCGACCCACTGCATCGCAGCGACTTGTTCGACAAGGCAGACCGGGTGCGAGGGTGTGGGGTATAAATCACGAAGAGGTCTGAGTGTGCGCGGAGGGGCTATGACGAACCCGTTCTACCCCAAAGAGCCTCGCCGGGATGAGCCTCGCCCTGACAGCCCGGGGAGGAGTGCTCCGCCGCCACCGAAGCGGCCGACGAATGCCGACCGCGTGTGGCCATGGGCGCTGGGCGGCATTGTCATCGGCGTGCTGGTCGTCGTCAGCGTCGTGGTTGTCGCCACCGTGAACGACGGTGACGAGTCTCTGGGGTTGGTGACCACCACGAGCCGGGCGGTGCTGTCGCCCGCGCAAAGCGAGCGCAGCCGTCAGGCCGTGGACGCCGAGCGCGCCCGTATCGACGCGATCAATGCCGCGAAGTTCGACAGGTCTACCTACGAGGTGATCTAGGACCGGGACCTTGCTCTGCTCGCCAGGTCGCCTGATGCCGCGAAGGGGCGCAAGCTGGTCATTCATGGTGTTGTGACGCAGTTTGACTCGGGCACGGGAGCCACCCAATTTCGGGCGGGTGTCGCTGGTGCTCAGCAGGACGCGTGGTACGACTACGACATCAACGTGGTGATCGCAGGGTCGAGCCCGCCGGTGGTTGCCAACGTCGTCAAGGATGACCTCGTCACGATCTGCGTTGAGGTGGCGGGTGCATACCGATATGACATGACGCTCGGGGGCAGCATGACCGTCCCCCGGTTCACGGCGAACATCGTCGATGTCACCGGCACGACCGGCTAGTGCTACTCCCGGCGGCCTCACGTAGCGGAATTTACCTCGGACATGGGCGGGGAGACAGGAAGGCTCGGGTAGAGCGACTGCAGAGCGGATTTTCGTAAACATCGAGCTGATTTCCAATCCGATTCGAGCTTCCGATTGGGTCTGCGTCTCTGATGTTTCAGCTGATGACTCTGACTCTGGCAGAGCAAGTATACGGCATGGCAATGAGCCTCCCCCGTTTCTCCGGACAGCCCCATCGCGATCCGCGGATCGGCGTCATGCTGGCGGGACGAGGGCCGCCCTGTCCACACCCGCGACGTGAGATGACGTTGCGCGAGGCGATCGAAGAGCACCCGAGACGTACTCCGAAGCTTCCGCATCAGGCGGCCGGGTGCATGATGCGGAGGTCGGGTCTACTCGCACGTGATTGATCGGGTTCTCGGGGGCTACGCGGGTGCGTGCTGGGTGGTTCGGCTGGAGTGGATGTCGACGAGAATGTTGATGCGGCGTTGCAGGTATCGGGTGTGTGAGCCGAACCAGATCGGTGCCCACAGCCAGGTGACAACTGGTGATACCCGCGTCGAGGATCCGACCTGGGTGTGGGCCTGGTTGAGGCGCTTTGCGGTCCGGGACAGGCCGATGAGCCCGTAGATGGGGACAAGTTGGGACCACCACCGGGTCCAGGCTTCGCGGCTGACGCCTGCGGTGGCGGCCAGTTCCCCGCCGATGCGGTCGTACCAGACCAGGTAGTAGATGCCGAAGGTGATGACGGTGAGCCACCACAGGCCCCAGGCCCCTTGCTTGCGAATCGCCGACGGCGGTTGAACAGTGGTCACAGTTTCCCCCTCGATGTGAAGTTCTTCCAGACCGCCCGAAACAGCCACGGTGTGAATTCTTCTGTGCGGCTATGTCGGCGACCGAGAGTCGTCACCCTGAATCAGACTACGTAGTCCGGAGCGGCGGTATAGATCAAATGAATGTATCTGTAGGTATCGCAAATAGACTGAAGGTGCTGTTGTTTCGACGGTTTGGCTTGGCAGGCATTCCGCACTCCGGGCTACGCACGATTCTCATCGGGCGCGCAGCCTTTCAGTACCCGATGCTGTCGCAGAGTTTCGGGTCGGTGATGTAGCCGGCTTCGCAGCCGTTGCGGGTTTGTATCTCGCCTGAGGTGGGTTCTTCGCCGCATCGGGTGCCGCATCGGTCGGCGCCGATGACCGGGGTTCCGTCGGGCCAGTAGCAGCCGCTGTCGTAGCAGGAGTATCCGCGATCGGAGATGGTGCCCACGGGTGCGTGGGTGACGGCATCTGGGTCGGGGTAGGTGCCGTCGGTGTAGGGGTTGTGGCAGGTCATGCCGTCGCATTCGAAGGTGTTGGCTTCGCGTTCTTGGCGGAGGTATTCGTCGCCGCCGAGCTGGTCGAAGCACCATTGTGAGAAGGCGAGGGTGCCGTCGCTGAATCGTGCCGGTCCGGGTGTGCCTTCGAGGCATTCGACGATGTGCGGCTCCTCCTCGTTCACCGGTGCGGCGGGTGGGTCGGTGGTGGCCGGCGCGGCGGCGGGGGTTTCCGGCGGCGGGGGTGTGTCGAGTGTGGTGGTCGCCGAGGTGCTGCCGGCTGCCTGTGTTGGCGGTGCGTGGGTGCTCCATCGGTGGTCGAGGGCGCCCGCGGCCACCGCGGCGCGTAGCCGCTGGCGGTCCTGTCAGGGGCGGTCGGCACCGGATGGTGTCGGCCACGGTCGCTACGCTTGTGGTCGGCGCTCGACGAGAGCGGTAGCGATGGGTGACGGTCACTTTGTCCACGCCGGTCGTGAACACGTCCGGCACCACCGGACCGATTGCGAACGGAGGGATTGACATCAATAAGCTCAACAAGGACTTCTATCTTTCCGAGATGGCGCGTGCCAGTGCGAATGCTCGGAAGGTGCTGCGTGTGCAGTGGGCGTTCCTCGGCGCGGCCTGCGTCTGTGTGGGGCTTCTCGTCGTGTTCGGCGGGTGGTGGTGGCTTCTGGCGATCGTCTTCGCGGTGGGGACGCTTGTTCTGGCGATCTTTCAGCTTCGATTCGTGCGGGAGTCGAGGAAGGCGTCCCGGGCGTTCGATGCGTTCGGTTCGACGCCCTCGTAACGGCCGGAGGGCTGAAAGCCGATTTCCCTCGTTGGTGAAGGCGGGCAGCGGGGGGCAGGGGGAGTCGTAGTGGGTGGTGGCGCCGCAGGGGCGGCCGTTGCGTCGGTCGGGCCGCATCTTTCGTGCACACCCGCCCCAAGCCCGCCGCGTATGCGGCCGCGAACGGCACCCTCTACTTCGCAGTCCCCACAATCTGGTCGAGAATCGCCGATGATCCCGACGCCGCCCGCGCGCTCCGGTCTGCCCGGCTCCTGGTGTCGGGCAGCGCACCCCTCCCCGTTCAGGTCTACGACCGCCTTGTCGAGCTCACCGGGCAGGCACCCATCGAGCGATACGGGATGAGCGAAACCCAACTCGTCCTCAGCGCCCGCCCCCACGAGCGGCGGCGAGGCTGGGTGGGGCTGCCGGTCGCGGGCACCCAGACCCGCCTGCGCGGCGAGGACGGTGGGCTCGTCCCGTCCGACGGCGACACCGTCGGGCAGCTCGAAGTCCGCGGCCCGTCGCTGTTCCGCGGGTACCTGGGACGACCCGAAGACACCGCACGCTCGTTCACCGACGACGGGTGGTTCATGACCGGAGACCTTGCGGTGCAAGACCGGTCCGGATGCCACAGGATCGTGGGACGGGCCTCCACCGACCTGATCAAGTCGGGTGGATACCGGATCGGTGCCGGCGAAATCGAAACGAGCTTGCTCAACAACCACACCGTCAAGGAAGCCGCCGTCGTGGGCCTGCCCGACACCGATCTCGGTGAACGCCTGGTCGCCTACATCGTTCCGTCGGACGACCGCCGAGACAGCAGTCAGATCGAAAAGGAACTGATCGAGTACGTCGGTGTGCACTTGTCACGGCACAAGCGACCGCGTGAGATCCGCATCGTCGAGAGTCTTCCGCGCAACGCAATGGGTAAGGTCCAAAAGAAACGCATTGTCGAACAAGCACTGGCGGAAAGGGTGTCGTCGTGAAGGAGTGCTCATCCGCCTCCGCCCTCACCGAGCCGGCGAATCCGCCGGCGGACTCGCTCCGGGACACCATGGCACAGCGCTGAGTTTGCTGGTGTGCTGACGGCCCGCACCCGGCTCGGGTACGGGCCGTTTCGTCTGTGATGGGGCGGCGACCTGTGATGATGACATGCCTTGGCGTGTGATGTGGGTGCCGGCGACGGGTCGGGGAGGGTCGCCGGCACCGGGGTGTGGGGTTCGGCGGGCGCGCGGGTGTCCCGGTTCGCCCGACTCTGGCAGTCTTTGAAAGACTGTTGATGTGTAGCATGTTTGAGATGGATTGATATGCATGGTGGTTCGAAGTCTTGTGCACAGGTTAGGAGTTCGAAGCACACGCGCGCGAGATAGCGAAGCACGATCCGCTTGTTCGCCGAGTTGGGGGACCGCGCCGCGAATTCCTTGGCGACCGCGACTTTGAGGGCTGTCGCCGGTGCGGCGCCGCCGTCGAGTAGCGCCGACATGGGGCAAGAGTACGGGCCGCTGATACACCGCCCGCGGGGTGACGACGATTAGTCCGACCGGCGACCGATCCGGCAGAATGGGGTATTGACCTGCAGTGATGGCAGGTCCCCTAACGGAAGGACTGGGCCGGTACTGGAGTGTGCGCAGGTTCGTTCAGGTCGCTGCGCGAGGTATCGACCGATCTCAGCTGGTCATAACGTTGGGCGCCGGGCTTTGGGGCTCGCGCATGATTTCACTCGTATCTGATGGATTCCATGAGTTAAGTGTGCAATCCGCGAGTTGCTAGCGGATTGCGATACTCGTCGGCCGATAAAGAAACGGACTCGTAGCTTTCCGAACCGTTCGTCCGCGATGCGCAGGACATAGGTTCTTCGGGTGGCCGAGCCGTATGGCCCGGCGGCCGGGCCGATCGCCGCGGCCAGGTCGACGGATTCGAAGGTGACGAGCTCGCGGAAGGCGGCGTACGCCAGATCCATCGAGGCCAGGGCCTCCTGGGCGCAGTCCGCGCCGCCTTCATTGATCTTTGCCTCCGGCGGTG
>NZ_LTCZ01000202.1:0-4051 GCF_001583455.1 Rhodococcus sp. LB1
TGCGGCGGCGATCGTCCGCCGTTCGAACAAGCAGCAGCAACACTGCGCGATAAGTTCTCTCGTGTGTGCGCTCGGTCAGGGCTTGCCTCCATCGAGGATGTCGAGTTGGACGCGGTTGTGGTGGCTGATTTCCCACCGGCCGGCTTCGAGGTCGTGAAGGAGGTCGCGGCACCACTCATCGGTGCTCACGTCCGCGCTTCGCCCGTTGATCGGGCCGCGGATTCCGTTCCGCCAGTCGATGACCGTGTAGACGAAGTCACCTGTGGTGGCGAAGTCGCGTGGGCGGGTGCAGATCACGAAGTGCTCCGAGAGTGCGCGGACGGTGTAGGGGCGGCGGGGTTCGAGACCGAAGCGGATCCGGGCGCCGGGGTCGAGTGGGAGCGGGGTGGTCGGTGATCCCTTGGCGTTGATCAGTGTCACCGCGCACCCCCGGCTGCGAACCGGCCTTCGGAGAGTGCCGTTCGCTGATTGTCGGCGAGCGTGTCGCGGTCGATGTCGCCGCGGCCCAACCCTTCTGGCCGGTGCCCGACGTGGAAGCCCCCGACGTCACCGTCCTGGTCTCGGTGGGGGCAGGGGTAGATCGACAGGCCGTGGCGCTTTTCGTGATGGGTGCGTGCTGCGCGGGCATCCTTGCGCGTGAAATAGGTGCGTTTGTCGCAGTGCGGGCAGGTCACCCAACAGGAGGTGGGGCGATGTACTCGAGCGGCCAATTTTCCGGTGCTCCTCTTCGACTTCGGACGCGGTCGGATCGTCAGACGGCGCGGGTGATCTGCAGGTTCAGCCAATCCGAGACCCACTGGATGGCGTTGCGGCCGGCGTTGTCGACGACCAGGTTCTGGTAGCTCTGGTGCGCACCGGAGGCGAAGAAGCTGGCCGCGTTCAGGCCCTCGCCGACAACCTGGGCGAGATCCTCGGCCCCNNNNGCCTGCGTGGTGATCGCGTTCCCGACCGGGTTGGCCTGTTTACCGAGCAGCGCGGGGTCGGTCTTGCCGGCTTTGCCGGTGAGCATGTTCGCGGCCACCGAGGCGAGGTCGAGTCCGAGTGGGATCAACGCCGTGGTCTGCGCGGCAGCACCGACCGGGTCGGGCAGTACCCCGGGCGGGGGAAAGAGCTTGTCCGCGGCGGCCCACGCAGTTTCCTGGGCTTGACCGGCGATATTGGCCAGCTTGATCACGTCGACGTTGCCGAGGATGCTGGTGACCAGCGCTGCGATCTGGGTGTAGCCGGTCGGGTCCGGGATGATCGCGAGGATATGGGAGACCCACTTCAAGTCGACACCGGCGACCATCTTCACCACTGGCGCGAACTGCACATTCAGCTCTCGAGCGGCATCGCGGGCGCCGCGGACATCGCCGGCGGCGATCTTCTGCGGGAGAACGATCAGGTCGTGCAGGATCTTCGGAATATCGAGGGCAGTGACGCCGGTGACGACGTTCAGTGCCTGGTCGGCGACGACTGTCGGTTTGAGGACCGACAGCACGCTCGACGCGGTCGAGAGGGCATCCGCGGGGGTGGCGGCGACGGGTGCGATTTGGCTACCGAGTGATGCGGCGGTGCCCGCGAGTTGAGAGATTTCGGGTGCGGTGGCGGGCAGTGTGGTGGCGCCATTATTGGCGAGTTTGGCGGCGGTGTTCGCGATCGTGGCCACGGAGTCGAGGGCACCGGTCAGGTCCGCGTGGCTGGCTGTGGTGAGGACCTGTGCGGCCGCGTTTTCCGGTGTGCCCACTGGGGCTGCGGCCAAGTTGCTGGTGGCGGCGGTGTTCGCGGCCCCGGATTGCAGCAGGTCGACGAGGGGGCTGAGCGTCTTGCTCAGTGAGGTCGCGGTGTCGGCGATCTGGTTCACATCGATCGAGCTGCCGGTACCGGTGCCGCTCAGTTGCTTTCCGAGCGCGTCGACATTCGATCCGAGACCGGGCAGGTCGGCGTCGGTGAAATCCGAGGTCAGCGCGTGGGCGACCGCCGCGTTCCCCCCACCCTGATCGGCACCGGTGTTGGCGGTGCTGGGGGTTTTCGACAGGATCGACCCGAGCGATCCGAGGAACGGGTTGGCGCCCTTGCGGATCGAGCAGTACAGGTCGTTCGGATCGCAGATCGAGGCGACCCGCCCCGACAGTTTGCCCATGCCCTGCGACCGGGGGCCGGCGATCCCCTCCCCGGAGGTCGTCGGCCCCACCGTCGCGGCGCCCTTCGTGCCGGCACCGGGATCGGCGATCAGCGCCACACCGAGGACCTGGTCCGCATCGACCGGTCCTCGAGCGTTTCCGATCGCCGACGCGAGATCGCCTGCAGCGTCCGCACCCTGGGAGTATCCGGTGATCGTGATCTTCGCGCCCCGGCATGTGTCGGCGTAGGACTTCAACACGGCGGTGGCCTTGCTGACCGCGTCGGTCTTGCTGTCGGCGTAGGTGTGGCCGTTGTCGAATGCGGACGCCATGTATGGCAGCGTGTATATCTGTGCGCGGGCGCCATTCTGTGCCTCGATTGCCGCCGCGACCGGGGCGAGCATGCCTACGGGTTGGTTCGGGTCGGCATTCTCGTTGGTCTCCCACGTGCCGGGGATGAGCAGGTTGAAGGTCGCCGCGCAGGTGGTCGGGGCGGCGTGGGCGATCGCGGGTGCGGTAAGAGCGACGCCGACGATGACGGTCGCAGTGGCGATCAGTGCGACCGTGCGACGGGTTCTCGAACGTCTGGCGGGCATTGGTACCTCGATTACCGGAAGGGACACTGCTGCCTACCTTCACCCATTTCGGTGTTTCCCCTCAACGGGGTGTCGGGGTGCCCTCGCTCCTCTTTCGGGCGCTGACCGGCGAGAATGGGCCGGAGTGGGGTTTTTTCGCGTGCGATGCGAGAAGGGCCACCCGACCCGTGCCGCGGCGGGCCGGTGGGGGGTTCCCAGCGTTTTAGATCCAGTCGATGTGGTTGTCGAAGCCCTTGTTCTCGGGGTAGTCGAGGGTGGCGTGCCGTTCGAGCAGTGCCACGACGCGGGCGTGATCGTCATTCGCCAGCGCGGCGGCCAGTTCGCGGGACTCTTCACTGGTGAAGGGTGTGTCCGAGTTCGCGAAATCCAGGGTGCGGACCCGGTAGTCGTAGCCCTCGTCGGCGCCGTTGCGGACCATGACGCCACCCCTGACGCGGATGACCGCTCTTTTCGGGGTTCCGTCCGGGCGCAACACTCCGGCCCGTTTCATGATGTCCTGCGCCTTCACGGTTTTGAGTTTCTTGCTGGCGTCGGCACGCAACTCGTTGGTTTCCCCGGACCGGTACCGGGAGACGGCGGAGCGGGACCGGCCGATCTTGGCGGCCACAGCGTCGACGCCGCCGAGACGTTCGATCGCGGCACGGCGTTGCGCACGCTCGAGGACATCGGCGTGCGGGATCCGGCCTTGTTGCGCCCACCGGCGCAGTGTGCGAGCGGACGGCGGTGTGCGGCCGGCATCGATCGCGGCCTGCCGCAGGCCCTCGTTGCCGAGTTCCTTACGCAACTGTTTCACCGAGACCTTGCTCGTCAGCCCGGCCAGTCCCCCACTTTTGACCTGCTTCGACTTCTCGACACCGCTGGTCGCGGCGTTGGCGACGGAGACCTTGAGGCCGTCGAGACCGACCGCCTCCTGCGCCGGCTTTTTGGTGCGCGGCTTCGGAAGATGCAGTGCCATCAGAGCACCCCCTCCCCTTCGTCGGCGGCGTCCTCGTTGTCGGCGAAGGCCGCCTTGATCGCGAGGTTCACCTCGTGCACGTCCTGCGCCGATGTGAAGGCGGACAGGAGTGTGTCGGTGAGGATCACGTCCTTTTCGACCGACATCTTCCCCAGCGCCTCGCTTGCGTCGGCGATGTCCTCGCTGTCGGCGAGGAGGTATACCCAGGAGTCGGTGACGGTGCGGACCGGCCAGCGATTGTGTTCGCGGGCGATCCGCATCGCGACGCGGCGGCCGCGCCAGCGGCAGTGCGCGATGATCGACGCACGCCAGAGCGGTTGGTGGTGGTGTTGCATTTGCTTCGCAGTCCACATGTCCGGGTTGACCATTCGCCCGATGTAGCCCTTGTAGCAGGTGCC
>NZ_LTCZ01000202.1:4129-4764 GCF_001583455.1 Rhodococcus sp. LB1
ACCGTGCTCACCCAGGTCTGTACCGGTTGGTCGGCGAGCATGTGGGGGTGCGGCAACGGGAGTTTCTCGGGAAGTGACAGTGCCTGTCCGGGAGGCAGGGTGATTCGCCACAGCCCGAACGGTGCACCCTTCTCCCCCACCGCCGCAGCGGCCGCCGCCCCACCGGTGAGGTGTTGGGGTTGCCCGTAGCCGAATTCGAGCATGCCCGCGGAGGCGAGGTAGGCGGCGCGTTGGTCGATCGACACCAACCGGCTCACACCGTCCACATCCTGCGCGTCGGGGACACGGGTCCAGCCGACAGCGGGTTCGAGGTCTCCCCGCGGCGGGCCGTCCAGGGGTGGGACCGAGCCGGGTGTGGTGACGACGATCCCTTTGCCGCTGCGGGTGCGTTCACGCTTGATCTTGTCGACGAGGGCGGCGCCGGTGCGCGCGGGCGTTGGTCCCGGGAGCACCCCCAGGTGCTGGGCGCACCAGGCCAACCGGCGACCGAGTTCCCGTGCTGCCGGGAGGTCGTCGTCGGGGAGATACGTTCCGGCGGTCGGTGAGCCGAGGATGCCCATGTCTCCGACCCGGTTGTGCCAACCGAAGTCCTTGTTCCAGTACGTCCACACGTACGGTTCGATCACCACATCGAC
>NZ_LTCZ01000203.1:0-1936 GCF_001583455.1 Rhodococcus sp. LB1
CGGATCGAGCAGTACAGGTCTTTCGGATCGCAGATCGAGGCGACCCGCCCCGACAGTGTGCCCATGCCTTGTGACCGGGGCCCGGCGATCCCCTCCCCGGAGGTCTTCGGCCCGACCGGTGCGGCGCCCTTCGTGCCGGCACCGGGATCGGCTATCAGTGCCACACCGAGGACCTGATCCGCATCGACCGGCCCTCGAGCGTTTCCGATCGCCGACGCGAGATCGCCTGCGGCGTCTGCACCCTGGGAGTATCCGGTGATCGTGATCTTCGCACCCGGGCATGTGTCGGCGTAGTTGCGCAGCACGGCGGTGGCCTTGTTGACCGCGTCGGTCTTGCTGTCGGCGTAGGTGTGGCCGTTGTCGAACGCGGACGCCATGTATGGCAGCGTGTATATCTGTGCGCGGGCACCGTTCTGTGCCTCGATTGCCGCCGCGACCGGGGCGAGCATGCCTACGGGCTGGTTCGGGTCGGCGTGCTCGTTGGTCTCCCATGTGCCGGGGATGAGCAGGTTGAATGTCGCCGCGCAGTTGGTCGGGGCGGCGTCGGCGATCGAGGGTGCGGTAAGAGCGACGCCGACGACGACGGTCGCAGTGGCGATCAGTGCGACCGTGCGACGGGTTCTCGAACGTCTGGCGGGCTTGGCACCTCGATTACCGGAAGGGACACACACTGATGCCTACATTCACCCATTTCGGCGTTTCCCCTCAACGGGGTGTCGGGGTGCCCCCGCTCCTTTTTAGGGCGCTGACCGGCGAGAATGGGCCGGAGTCGGGTGTTTTCACCTGCGATGCGACAAGGGCCACCCGACCCGTGCCGCGGCGGGCCGGTGGGGGTGGTCCCCAGGCGTTTCAGATCCAGTCTTGTCGAAGCCCTTGTTCTCCGGGTAGTCGAGGGTGGCGTGCCGCTCCAGCAGTGCAACGACTCGGGCGTGATCGTCGTTGGCCAACGCGGCGGCCAGTTCGCGGGACTCCTCGCTGGTGAAGGGTGTGTCGGAGTTCGCGAAATCCAGGGTGCGGACCCGGTAGTCGTATCCCTCGTCGGCACCGTTGCGGACCATGACACCACCCTTGACCCGGATAACCGCCTTCTTCGGTGTTCCGTCCGGCCGCAACACCCCGGCCCGTTTCATGATGTCCTCGGCCTTGACGTTCCTGAGTTTCTTGCTCGCGTCCGCCCGCAACTCGTTCGTTTCCCCGGACCGGTACCGGGAGACGGCGGAGCGGGACCTCCCGATCTTCGCGGCCACCGCGTCGACACCGCCGAGACGTTCGATCGCGGCACGCCGTTGCGCGCGCTCGACGACGTCCGGGTGCGGGATGCGGCCCTGTTGCGCCCACCGGCGCAACGTGCGAGCCGACGGCGGTGTGCGGCCGGCATCGATCGCCGCCTGCCGCAGGCCCTCGTTGCCGAGTTCCTTGCGCAGCTGCTTGACGGAGACCTTGCTGGTCAGTCCGGCCAGTCCCCCACTCTTGACCTGTTTTGATTTTTCGACGCCGCTGGTCGCGGCGTTGGCGACGGAGACCTTGAGGCCGTCGAGACCGACCGCCTCCTGTGCCGGTTTCTTGGTGCGCGGCTTCGGGAGATGCAGGGCCATCAGAGCACCCCCTCCCCTTCGTCGTCGTCGGCGACCTCGTTGTCGTTGTCGGCGAAGGCCGCCTTGATCGCGAGGTTCACGTCGTGCACGTCCTCCGCCGACGTGAAGGCGGACAGGAGTGTGTCGGTGAGGACCACGTCCTTCTCGACCGACATCTTCCCCAGCGCCTCGCTCGGGTCGGCGATGTCCTCACCGCCGGAGAGGAGGTACACCCAGGAGTCGGTAACGGTGCGGACCGGCCAGCGGCCGTGCTCGCGGGCGATCCGCATCGCCACCCGGCGGCCGCGCCACCGGCAGTGCGCGATGATCGACGCACGCCAGAGCGGTTGGTGGTGATGTTG
>NZ_LTCZ01000203.1:2058-2998 GCF_001583455.1 Rhodococcus sp. LB1
GTGATGTCGAGGTCGTCGAGGTCCGCGCCGATCCCTCCGTCCGCCACCGGTGAGCACAGCCCGTCGAGGCTCACCGAGGTCACCCAGGTCTGCACCGGCTGGTCCGCGAGCATGTGCGGATGCGGCAACGGGAGCTTCTCGGGCAGCGACAGTGCCTGCCCGGGCGGCAGGGTGATCCGCCACAGCCCGAACGGTGCACCCTTCTCCCCCACCGCCGCAGCCGCGGCACTGTCACCAGTCAGGAGTGTGGGCTGCCCGTAACCGAATTCGAGCATGCCAGCCGATGCGAGGTAGGCGGCGCGTTGATCGATCGAGACCAACCGGTGGGCGTTGTCGAGGTCCTGCGCGTCCGGGACGCGGGTCCAGCCGACAGCGGGTTCGAGGTCTCCCCGCGGCGGGCCGTCCAGCGGTGGGACCGAACCCGGTGTGGTGACGACGATGCCTTTGCCGCTGCGGGTGCGTTCCCGCTTGATCCTGTCGACGAGGGCGGCGCGCCGATTCGACGAGTGCCATAACGGGGGTCCGAGCCGGCAATCGGGCGGCGGTCGCGGTGACGTGTTCTGCCGACTCGCATTTGGCGAGCATCACACCCAAGAACCCGGGTGTTGCCTCGAGTGCGTCGAGGTCGCTGCTCCAGTCCTCGGTGCCAGCTGGGTTGACGCGGACCCAGCCGGTGCCGCCGCGAGAGAACCAGAGGTGGAGGGCTTCTCGTGCCGTGGGTCTCGCGGAGGGGACAACACCGTCTTCGAGGTCGTAGATCACGGCGTCGGCTGCTCCGGTGTGTGTTTCGGTGAAGTGCCTGCTGTGTGCTGCGGAGACGAGCAGCCACGATCGGGCATCGGCGGCGGGGATGTCGGTACGGTTCTGCGGTGTCGATGCCATGGGGGTCCTCCGGTGGGTCGTCGTTGTTCTATCGGGACAGCCATCCACCGTCGACGGA
>NZ_LTCZ01000204.1:0-17361 GCF_001583455.1 Rhodococcus sp. LB1
GTCACCGAGGAACTCAAGGCCCTGTAGGCCCTCCGGGCCCGTGCGTGGTTGACGAGTGCAGAGACTCGCAAACCACGCACGGGCGCGAAGCGCCTCAGAGGCGCAGACTGCCGCGGTGCCGGGAGAAGGCGATCGCCGCGGTGTCGGGCCGTCGCTCTTCACGCTCGGCGGCCACAGGGGAGTACAGCATCAGGGTGGACGCCAGTGTCCACCAGATCGCCAGGATGATCAGGCCGGCCGCGAGGCCGAAGATGCCGACGGGTTCGACCAGCGCGGCAGCCTCCGCGACACCGAGCACGACGGCGAAACCCAGGCCCGCGATGACGGGCCGGAACCGCGGCGCCGACACCAGCAGCGCCGAACCGTACAGCGCGGTGACGGCGACGACGTGCCCGCTCGGCAGGAGCACCGACGGCGCATCCGATTCCCATGCCCGGACTGCGGCGCTGGTGAGATTCGCGCCGATACACAGCAGCAGTACGGCACCCATGCCGTACGAGAGTTTTCGCATCGCCGCGACGATGGCGAGGACCACGGTCGCTGCGAGCACCGTGGTGACGTCGATCGCCTGGATCACAGGATCGGCGACGGGTCGGAGTGCCTCCGGGAGGACGAGACCCGACGATTCGGGGCGTATGAGGTACAGCGCGCACAGTGCCACCACACCCGCCGCGGCGAAGGCGAGGCGACGAACACTGCGACGCAGCCTGCTAGTCGATTCGGTCACGACACACAGTGTGCCAACCGACGCTGAACGATCGATGAGAGGCCGCTGTGAGGTCGGTGAACGGTCCTGTTCGTGCGGCGAGCGTGTCAGGTGCGCCGGACTGCCCCCGCGAACGTGGCCGCCACCAGCACGCAGGTCAGGGGCACCACCATCGCGACGGTCAGCGGAACCACCTGGGTGATCCAGCCGATGGTGGCGGGGCCGGCGAGGAATCCGACGTACCCCAGCCCGACCACACGGGACATATTGGTGCCCGCGGAACCCGCGCCGAGGTTGCCCGCGGCGGTGAAGATCTGCGGCACGCATCCCGACAATCCCAGGCCGAACAGCGCCCAGCCCAGGACGGTGAGCGGGAGCAGTCCCGAGACGACGACGAGCAGCATTCCGAGGGCCGCGATCAGGGTGCCGTAGCGGACGACGGCGACGGGACCGAGCGCGCCGCTCACGCGGTCCGCGGTGAACCGGCCCACCGTCATCATCACCGAGAACGCTCCGAACGCGAGGGCGGCGACGGAATCGGACGTTCCGAGGTGCTCCTTGACCTGCAGGGTGCTCCAGTCGTTCGCGACACCCTCCGACAGCATGAGGACGAAGGCGATGCCACCGAGCGCGAGGACCCGCGTGGACAGCCGGCCCTGTGCCTTCTCGGCGGGAGCGGCGTCGTGCCGAGAGCGGGGACGGTCCGCCATCAGCCACCGCGAGCCCGTGGCGACGGTGACGACCCCGACACCGCCGGCGACCAGCAGAGCCGTCACGGGGGCCCATCCGACGGCGAGCGTCGCCGCTCCGAGCAGCGATCCGGCCACCCCGCCCACGGAGAACAGGGCGTGGAACGCCGACATGATCGGCCGCCCGTACCGCTGCTCGACTTCGACGGCCTGCGAGTTCATCGACACGTCCAGTGCGCCGTTCGCGAAGCCGAACACGAGCAGGGCGAGACCGAGTTGCCAGGCCGCGGACGCCAGCCCGGGACCCACGGTGGCGGCCGACAGTGCGAGTCCGGCGATGATCACCATCCGCCTGCTGCCGAATCGGTCGGCCAGTGGACCGCTGACCTGCATGCCGCCGATCGCGCCGACCGCCAGCAGGAGCAACAGCGAACCCAGCGTGGAGTGGCTGATACCGGTCCGGTCCTCGATCGCCGGAATGTGCACGACCCACATGCCGAGCAGGAACCCGTTGATCCCGAAGATTCCGAACGTTCCCGCACGAGCCCGGCGGAGCGGCTCGGCCACTGGTGCGCGCGTGTCGACCGCGGACGCTCGGGAAGTACTCACCGACCAAACGTACCGAGGATCAGAGGTGCGCGAGCAGTGAGGCGGGATCGTGCAGCATCGCCGCGACGGACGACAGGAACCTCGACCCCTGCTCGCCGTCGACCACCCGGTGATCGAACGACACGCTCAGGGTGGTGACCCACCGCACCGCGAGTTCGTCCTCGTGCACCCACGGTCGCCTGGTGACGCTGCCCAGGCACAGGATGGCCGATTCGCCGGGGTTGAGGATCGGCGTGCCCGCGTCGACACCGAACACTCCGACGTTGGTGATCGACACCGTCCCGCCGGTGAGCTGCGCGGGTTCGGCTCTGCCGCTGCGCGCGGTCGCGGTCAGTTCGGTGATCGCGCGGCACAGTTCGAGCAGACTCAGCGACTGCGCTTCCTTGATGTTCGGGACGACCAGACCGCGGGGTGTGGCCGCGGCGATGCCGAGATTGACGTAGTGCTTGGTGACGATCTCCTGGTTCTCCTCGTCCCACGACGCATTGAGGGTCGGGTTCTCCCGCAGCGCGACGATCATCGCCTTCGCCACCAGACTCAGCGGTGTCAGCGACAATCCCTCGAATGCGGGGAGGTCACGCAGGCGCTCGAGCAGTTCCACCGACCGGGTCACGTCGGCGGTCACGAATTCGGTGACGTGCGGGGCGGTGAACGCACTGCGGACCATCGCCGCCGCGGTCTGCTTCCGGACGCTGCGGATCGGGGTGCGGGTCTCGCGCTCCGACGGCTCCGGCGGTTCCGGCGAGTCCGGTGTCGACGGCACGGCCTGCCCGACCGAACCCGCATGGGATTCGACGTCACTCCGGGTGACGGCACCGGACGGCCCCGTCCCCGCGACGACGGCGAGGTCGACTCCGAGTTCACGTGCAGCGACCCGGGCTGCCGGCGACGCGTCGGGGCGCCGACGGTCCGGGCCGGACGTGCCGGTCTCCGGAGCGGTCACCAGCCTCCGCCGGGCCCGTTTGCTCTCGGCAGCGGCCTCGGGCCCGTACCCCACCAGAACGGGCGTGCGCGTGGGAGGTTCCACGCTGGCCGCATCCGTCGCGATCCGGATGATCGGCGTCCCGACCGGCACGGTCGCGCCCGCCGGAACCAGCAATTCCTCCACGACACCCGCGTACGGCGAAGGCAACTCGACGAGCGCCTTCGCCGTCTCGACTTCTCCGATCACCTGATTGAGTTCGATCGTCTGGCCCACCTCGACGGCCCAGGAGACCAGTTCGGCCTCCGTGAGCCCCTCACCGAGATCGGGTAGGCGGAATTCCTGCGCCAACGGACGGCTCCTCTCCTCCGATGAGTGCGATCAGGCCGCGAGGCTGCGATCGACCGCGTCGAGCAGGCGGTCGGCGTCCGGCAGATGGTGCAGTTCCAGCTTCGCCGGGGGATACGGAACGTCGAATCCGCCGACCCTCAGGACGGGCGCGTCCAGCTGGTAGAAGCACCGCTCGGAAATGCGGGCGGCGATCTCCGCGCCCAGGCCGAGGAACGTCGACGCCTCGTGCGCAACGACGAGTCTTCCGGTCTTGCGGACCGACTCCTCGATGGTGTCGAAGTCGATCGGCGACAGGGAGCGCAGGTCGATCACCTCGAGGGAGTGCCCCTCGTCGGCGGCGATGGTCGCGGCCGACAGGGCCGTCGGCACGACGGAGCCGTACGCGACGATGGTGGCGTCCGTGCCCTCCCGGGCCACCCGGGCCCGATGCAGCGGCAGGTCCGGTTCGGCGTCCACGTCGAACTCGGCCTTGTCCCAGTACCGCCGCTTCGGTTCGAAGAACACCACCGGGTCGTCCGCCGCGACGGACTGCTGGATCATGTGGAACGCGTCCGCCGGGTTGCTGGGTGTGACGACGCGCAGTCCGGCGGTGTGGGCGAAGTACGCCTCCGGCGACTCCGAATGGTGCTCGACCGCACCGATGCCGCCGCCGTACGGGATCCGGATCGTGAGGGGCGCTGTGACCCTGCCCTGTGTGCGGTAGTGAATCTTGGCCACCTGGGACACGATCTGGTCGAATGCGGGGTAGACGAAGCCGTCGAACTGGATCTCGCAGACGGGCCGGTAACCGCGCAGGGCCATGCCGAACGCGGCGCCGATGATGCCGGATTCGGCCAGTGGGGTGTCGATGACCCGGTTGTCGCCGAAATCCTTCTGCAGGGTGTCGGTGACGCGGAAGACACCGCCGAGGCGTCCGACGTCCTCACCCATGATCACGACCTTGCGGTCGTGTTCGAGGGCGCGTCGGAGGCCCGCGTTGAGTGCGGCGCCGAGCGAGAGCGTGCTGGTGGTCATGACAGTGCCTCCTCGATGCCGGCGAAGCCCGCGAGGTACGCGGCGTACTGCTCGCGTTCCTCGTCGATGAGTGGGTGGTCGGTGGAATACACGTGCTCGAACAGATCGAGCGGCTGGGGATCGGGGGCATCGATGGTCCCGGACCGCAGTCGCGCCGCGACGTCGTCGGCGGTGGCCTGCACCCCGGTGAGGAACGTGTCGTCGAGCAGGCCCTCCCGGTCGAGGAGGCGCCTCATCCGGTCGATCGGGTCGCGGGCCTTCCAGACCTCGGTCTCGGCTGCCGCCCGATACCGGGTGGGATCGTCCGACGTGGTGTGGGGGCCCATCCGGTACGTGACGGCCTCGATGAACGTCGGCCCACTGCCTTCGCGCGCCCGCTGAGTGGCCTGGCGGGTGACCGCGAGGACCGCGAGGACGTCGTTGCCGTCCACTCGGAGGGCGGGCATGCCGTAACCGGCGGCGCGCTGCGCGATGGGGACGGGACTCTGCAGGTGGACCGGTTCGCTGATCGCGAACTGGTTGTTCTGGCAGAAGAATACGACCGGCGCGTTGAAGCTCATCGAGAAGCCGAGGGCCTCGGCGAGGTCGCCCTGACTGGTGGCGCCGTCGCCGAAGTAGGCGATCGTCGCGATCTCCGCGCCGTCCAGGTGGGCGCCCATGGCGTAGCCGGTGGCGTGCAGCCCCTGGGAGCCGACGACGATCGCGGGATTCGTCACGTTCACGGAACTCGGATCCCACGCGGAATGGGCGCATCCCCGCCACATGCGGGTCATCACCCCGGGGTCTACACCCCGGCAGTAGGCGACGGCGTGTTCGCGGTAGCTGATGAACGCGTAGTCGTCGGGGCGGAGCGCGCGGGCGGAGCCGACCTGTGCGGCTTCCTGCCCGAGCAGGGGAGCCCAGAGTCCCAGTTCGCCCTGGCGTTGCAGCGCGACCGCTTCGACATCCATCCGACGCGCGACCACGAGGTCTTCGTAGAGGCCGCGCAGTTGATCGGGTCCGATGTCGCGGACCAGGCTCGTGTAGTCGGGTCTGAAGACCCGGCGGCCGTCCGGCTGGATGAGCTGGACCGGATAGGCAATCTTGTCGACCATCGGGGTCACCTCGTGTTGTCGAGTCCGTGAACCTTGTGGGTTCGTAGGAGACGGGTACTGCGGTAGGACAAGTGTGTGTCCTACTTCACAGCATCCACGAGAACGCGAAGTGCGCAAGTGGCACCGCTGGCGTCGAGCAGAATGCCCAGTTTTTGGGGGGTGTTGGGGTGTCATGCTGCGTCTAATGACCAATTCGGACACAACCGGCACCAGGTTGTTGCTGCAAGGGTCCGAGAACCCCGGATCACCCCGCGAACACGAACCCGATCGAGGCGAGGACGGCCAGCATCGCGAGGTAGACCGCGGGCATCGCGACGGCCCGGGTGTCGGGGTTTCCGTAGTCGCCGTGTCGGACGTGAAAGGCGATTGCGCACAAGAGGAGAATCAGTAGCGCCACCGTCGAGATCACTCCCAGTGGAGTCCAGTAGAGGCCGACGAGAACCCCGACGCCGCCGGCGAGTTCCGCCACGCCGATCAGCCGCACCTGTTGCCTGCTCAGGCCCCGGGATTGCAACCCCGTCCACGCAGTCCCCTTCAATCTCAGCTTGGGAATGCTCACGGCGACGGCACTCACGGCGAGGAGTACGCCGCACACGATGAGGAAAACTTCCACGTCGGTCCCTCCAGTTCCGGCCGAATCGGCCTCACTGTTGCCACCCTAGGGCCGCGACCTGCGGCGCGGACCGGTTCCCTCCGCATCGGGCTTCCGAGCGGTTAGCATCGAGCGCGTGAATGCTGTGGGGCTGAACGAAGATGCCGTTTCTGCGTGGATTGCCGGACTCGGTGTGGGAGCGATCGCGCCGCTGAGCTTCGAGAGGATCGGGAACGGTCAGTCGAATCTCACGTACGCGGTCAGCGACGCGGGTGGTGGGCGGTGGGTGCTGCGGCGGCCACCGCTCGGGCATCTGCTGGCGTCGGCGCACGACGTGGTCCGCGAACATCGGATTCTGTCCTCTCTGCAGGGATCCGACGTTCCGGTGCCGAAGATCCTCGGGCTCACCGATGATCCGGAGGTCACGGACGCGCCGCTCGTGCTGATGAGTTACGTCGCGGGGGTGGTGATCGACAGTGTCGGTGTGGCGAAGAAGCTGACACCTGAGCAGAGGAATGCCGTCGGACTGGCGATGCCGAAGGCTCTCGCAAAGATCCATGCGGTCGATCTCAAAGATGCCGGGCTGGAGGATCTGGCCAGCCACAAGCCTTACGCGGCACGGCAGTTGAAGCGTTGGAGGGATCAGTGGGAGAAGTCCCGTACCCGTGACGTCCCGGCGATCGAGGATCTGGCGGGCATCCTCGAGCGCAACATGCCGGAGCAGGCCGAACTGTCGTTGGTGCACGGTGATTTTCACCTGAGCAACGTCATCACCTCGCCCGAGGAAGGTGAGGTGGTCGCGGTGGTCGACTGGGAACTGTGCACGCTGGGCGACCCCCTCGCCGACGTCGGCGCGTTGCTGGCCTACTGGCCCGAGGCGGGCGACGAGGACGCCGGACCGTTCCCGGCCTCCACTCTGGAGGGATTCCCCACCCGGGCCGAACTCGTGGAAGCCTACGTCCACCACACGAAACGCGATGTCACACAGGTGGGGTACTGGCACGTTCTGGCGTTGTGGAAGCTGGCGATCATCGCCGAAGGCGTCCTGCGCCGGGTGATCGACGATCCCCGGAACAAGGCCGAGACCGGTGCGCCCACTGTCGCGCTGATCGACGGCATCATCGCCCGGGCGGTGGCCACGGCGGAGGCCGAGGGACTGCGCTGAACCCCCTGGTGGTGCCGGAGGTTCAGACGGCGTCCGGCACCACCAGAAGGGTTGCAGCGCTCCGGATTTCGGCAGGAATCGGCACCGGCCTGCGGGTTTTCGCGTCCACGTACACGTGGACGAAGCGGCCGAGAGCCGCGAGTTCGAGTGCGTCGTCGTTCTCGCGGAAGATCGCGAGCGCATACACGATGCTCCGGGTGCCCAGCTTCTCGATGGACAACCCCACCTGCAGACGGTCCGGGAAGGTGAGTTCGCTGACGTACGTGCAGGACGTCTCGGCGACCACGCCGATGGCGGGCAGATCGCGGATGTCGGTGCCCGTAGTCGCGATCAGCCAGCCGTTGACGGCCGTGTCGAAGTACGAGTAATACGTGACGTTGTTGACGTGCCCGTAATGGTCGTTGTCCTCCCAGCGGGTCGGCACCGGCCACAGGGCGGGGAAGTCGGCGGCGGTCGGCAGGGCGGGGGCGTCGTCGTGTTTCACCGTGCCGACCCTAATGCCACGGATCGCCGGGACCACGCGTCGGGCAGAATCGCGTCCTATGTCTGTGCCCGACAGCGATGTGCGTTCACCCGATTCCGCCGCCCAGCCGATCAGCGCCGGAATCGTCACCGCCCTGGTGGGCTTCACCAGTTCGTTCGCGGTCGTACTCACCGGATTGACGGCGGTGGGCGCGAATTCCGCCCAGGCCGCGTCGGGACTGCTGGCGCTGTGTGTGACGCAGGCACTGGGCATGTTGTGGATGTCGCGGCACTACCGCATGCCGATCACGCTGGCGTGGTCGACGCCGGGCGCCGCTCTCCTCGCCGGCGCGGGGACGGTGAGCGGCGGCTGGCCCGCCGCGGTCGGGGCGTTCGTCGTCGTGGGGGCGGCGGTGATTCTCACGGGGCTGTGGCCGCGGCTGGGACGGCTCATCGCGGCCATCCCCCCGGCGTTGGCGCAGGCGATGCTCGCGGGGGTGCTGCTGCCGCTGTGCCTGGCGCCGGTACTGGCGCTGCGTGACGCACCGCTGGCCGTCGCGCCCGTGGTTCTCGTGTGGCTGGTCTTGCAGCGGTACTCGCCGCGGTGGGCGGTGCCGGCGGCGTTCGCGGCTGCCGCAGTGGTGATCGCGATCGGTCTCGCCTCCGGCAGCGACGGACTGGACACCAGCGCGCTCCTGCCGAGACTCGACGTCACGGCACCGGCGTGGACGTGGCAGGCGATGATCGGGATCGCGATCCCGCTGTACATCGTGACGATGGCGTCCCAGAACATCCCCGGGACCGCCGTCATGAATTCCTTCGGCTACCGGGTGCCGTGGCGGCCGGCCATGCTGGTGACCGGAGTCGGGACCCTGGTGGGCGCGCCCGCGGGCGGACACGCCATCAACCTCGCCGCCATCAGCGCCGCCCTCGCCGCCGCGCCGTCCGCACATCCCGATCCGAGGAAGCGCTGGGTCGCGGCCTTCACGGCAGGCTGGGCCTACCTGGTGCTCGCCGCGTGTTCCGCCGCGGTGGCCACGCTCATCGCCGCGGCCCCCGAGGGCGTCGTGGAGGCGGTCGCCGGGCTCGCCCTCCTCGGCACCCTCGGCGGGGCACTGGCCTCCGCCCTCGACGACGTCCGCGAACGGGAAGGCGCCGTCGTCACCTTCCTGATCGCCGCGTCGGGGGTGAGCATCCTCGGCATCGGGTCCGCGTTCTGGGCGCTGGTTGCCGGATTGATCGTGCGGGTCGCGGTGAGCTCGCGGCGATAATGGGGTGATGACCACCATCGAGGTAGTGCACGGTGACATCACGACGGTCGAGGTCGACGCGATCGTCAACGCCGCCAACTCCGGACTGCTCGGTGGTGGTGGCGTGGACGGCGCCATCCACCGGGCCGGCGGTCCCGAGATCCTCGCCGAATGCAGGCACCTGCGGGCCACCACGTTGCAGGACGGTCTCCCGGCGGGACAGGCGGTCGCGACGACGGCGGGCCGGTTGCCGGCCCGATGGGTGATTCACACCGTCGGTCCCGTGTATTCCGCTTCGGACGATCGGTCGGCCATCCTGCGAAGCGCCTACACCAGCAGCCTGGCGGTGGCCTCCGACCTCGGCGCGCAGTCCGTTGCGTTTCCGCTGATCTCGTCCGGGGTGTACGGCTGGCCCGCGGACGACGCCGTCCGGCAGGCGGTCGGTGCCGTCCGTGAGTCGGACGCCGGAATTCCCCGGGTGCTGTTCGTGGCGTTCGACGCACGGATGGCAGCGCTGCTGGCCGGCGAGGTGGGGTGACGGCGCTGAACACCGATCTCGCGTATCTGACGGCAGGACTGGCTCTCCTGCTGGCCGCCACCGTTCCGCGCCTCTTCCAGGACCGTGCCGTCTCGGCGCCGCTGATCGTCCTGGCGGTCGGAGCGGGGGGCGGCCTGTTCCTCGGCGAGTCGGGAACGGACACCCTGTCGCCGGCACTGCATCCCGCCGTGACGGAACACCTGAGCGAAACCTGCGTCATCGTCGCCTTGATGGGCGTGGGACTGGCGATCGACAGGCCACTGGGCTGGCGCACGTGGAATTCGACGTGGCGTCTGCTGCTGATCGCGATGCCCCTCGGTATCGCCGCTGTCGCGCTGCTCGGCTGGTGGGTGGCGGCGTTGACCCCCGCCGTCGCGATCCTGCTCGGGGCCGTCCTCGCGCCCACCGACCCGGTTCTGGCATCCGACGTGCAGGTGGAAGGTCCCACGTCGGGCGGCGAGTCCCATCAGGAGGACGACGAGGTCCGGTTCGCGCTCACCTCGGAGGCCGGGCTCAACGACGCTCTCGCCTTCCCGTTCGTGTACCTGGCGCTGTTCATGATCGGCAAGGGGCCGATCGAGCAGTGGATCGTGCAGTGGGCGGCCTGGGAGCTGATCGGCAAAGTCGTCATCGGCGCGGCCCTGGGGTGGATTGCCGGTGATCTGTTCGGCCGCGCGGTCTTCCGCTTCCCGATCACACACATGCGCCTGGCCGAACGCAGCGAACCCATCTTCGCGCTCGCTGCCACGTTCGCCGTCTACGGACTCACCGAACTGGCCGGGGGATACGGCTTTCTCGCCGTCTTCGCCTGCGCCGTCGCCATCCGTCGGACGGAGCGGGCCCACGACTACCACGCCGAGATGCACAGCCTGATCGAGCAACTCGAACACGTGCTCACCCTCGCCGTCCTGCTCCTGCTGGGGGTGGCACTCACTTCCGGTCTGCTGACCGGACTGACGTGGGGCGGGGTTCTCGTCGCGGCAGCCCTCGTGTTCGTCATCCGGCCGGTGGTGGGATGGCTTTCGCTGCTGGGCTGCGAGGAGATGTCCGGTCCCGAGCGCCGGGTCACCGCATTCTTCGGGGTTCGCGGAATCGGGTCGATCTACTATCTCGCCTACGCCGCTGCGGAAGCCGGCGTGGACGACGAGAAATGGTTGTGGTCGACGGTGGCCTTCACCGTCGTCCTCTCCGTCCTCGTCCACGGGGTGAGTGCGACGCGCGTGATGCGCCTGCTCGATCTTCGCAGGGAAGGCGGTGCAATCGCGGACCGATAGCGTCGCGACTGCACCGCCCGACCAGGGGTTGCCCGTTTCGGCTGTTTACTCATTGCGCACGGCGGAGGTCCGCGCCGTGTCTGCCGGGTGCTCCGAGTCCTCGGCTGGGTGGACGAGGACGGGCGGCGCCGCCGAGACCACCGAGGGAGTGGGCCGGTTGCCGGCCTTGATCTCGTTGAACAGGATGTTGAGCAGCACCGCGACGATGCTGGCCGCACTGATTCCCGAGTCGAAGACGATGTGCACCCATTCCGGGAAGGCCGAGTAGAACTCGGGCACCGCGATCGGTATCACACCGAATCCGAGGGCCACCGCCACGATCACCAGGTTGAGGTTGCCGTCGTACGACACCTTGGACAGGGTCCGGATTCCGCTCGCGGCCACCGAACCGAAGAGGACGATCCCCGCACCGCCGAGGACGGGCAGCGGCACGGAGGCCACCAGCCGGCCCAGGACGGGGAACAGTCCGAGAGCGAACAGAACCGAACCTCCGGCCGCGACAACGTATCTGCTCTTGATTCCGGTGATCGCGACGAGCCCGACGTTCTGAGCGAACGCGCTGGCCGGGAACGTGCCGAACACCGGTGCCACGGTGGTGGCGAGCATGTCGGCGCGGAGACCGTCGCCGACCCGGCGAGCATCGACCTTCGTTCCCACGATCTCGCCGACCGCGAGGATGTCCGCCGTCGTCTCGGTCATGATCACGAGGATCACCACGGTCATCGAGATGATCGCGCCGATCTGGAACAGGGGAGTGCCGAACGAGAACACCTGCGGCAGTTCGAAGATCGCGCCCTTCCCGACGGCGCCGAAGTCGGCCTTGCCGATCAGCGCGGCGAACAGGGTTCCCACGACGATGCCGATCAGGATGGACAGCCGCGACAGGGTTCCCTGGACCAGCCGGCTCACCAGCAACACGATGAACAGGCTGAATCCGGCGAGCCCGATGTTGGACATCGACCCCCAGTCCGGGGCCTTGGCGTTGCCGCCCATCGCCCAGCGCACCGCGACCGGCAGGAGGGAGATGCCGATGACGGTGATGATCGACCCGGTGACGACGGGCGGGAAGTAGCGCACGATCCTGCAGAAGAACGGGCTGATCAACAGGCCGATCGCGCCGGCGACCATGATGGCTCCGAACACCGAGCGCAGTCCGCCCGGACCGCTGGCCACCGCCACCATGGTGGACACCGAGGCGAAGGAAATGCCCTGCACCAGGGGAAGTTTTGCCCCGAAATAGGGGACGCCGAGGGTCTGCAGCAGTGTGGCCGCGCCGCTGACGAACAACGCCGCCGACACGAGCAGCCCGATCTCGACGCCGGTCAGTCCGGCGGCGCCGCCGACGATCAGGGGAGGCGCGATCACGCCGCCGTACATCGTCAGGATGTGCTGCAACCCGTAGACGTACGACTTTCCGAGCGGCAACCGCTCGTCCTCGGGTCCGGGAGTTCCGGCAACCCGGTGTCCGATCCGCTTCATCGCCGCGCTCCTAGCAGAATCCGGGAACGGAATCCCAGGCGCGGCCGGCGTCGGGAGCGTCCTCGCGCTCGACGGTCGCCTCGATCAACCCGTAGGGGCGGTCGGCGGCGAAGAACACCTCGCCGGGGTTGTCGAGTCCGAACGGTTCCAGGTCGACGAGGAAGTGGTGTTTGTTCGGCATCGAGAACTTCACCTCGGCGATCTCGGGGTGCGCCTCGAGTACCGCCGAACCCATCTGGAACAGGGACTGCTGCAGCGCGAGCGAATGCGTCGTTGCGAACGCCTCCAGCATGACTGACCGCACGTTCTCGAAGGTCTTGTCGAAGTCGACGTCGGTGGTGAGGTACCGCCACCGGGCGCTCACCGACGTCGCGAGGATCCGGTCGGACGTTTCCTGCAGGGTGGTGTACTTGTCCTTCGGGTAGCCCCGGAACTCCGAGCCCGTCGACTTCAGCACCACCATGTTGCTGAGCCCGGACACGATCCATGTCCGGTCGCCGTCGATGGTGACCACGGTGTTTCGCCGTTCGTCGCTCGATCGGACGAAGGAATGGTCGTGGCCCTCGCCGTCGACCGGGATCCGCGCCCACGAGTACTGCTCGATCTCCCATCGGCCGCCGGTGATCCACTCGAATTCCCCGGTGAAGTGCTCTCCGAGTCGCATGGCGAACGTCTCGATCGAGCCGACGCCGTCGCGGGCGAACGCGTACACCGTGTTCTTCTGGGTGTCCGTGGCAACGACGTGCGCGTTGTCGCCGTCGGTGTGCACCGCGTCGAGGTCGCCGCGCAGTTGCGACGTCACGGTGACGTCTTCGATCTCGTGTCGCTTCGTGTCCCGGGTGATCTTGACCAACCGGACTTCTGCCTTGCCGTACTGGTTCTGGCCGAGCACGATCTTGCTCATGATTAGCTCCCTCGGTAGGTCGAGTATGCGAACGGGCTGAGAAGGACTGGTACGTGGTAGTGCTGTTCGCTGTCGGTCAGGGCGAACGTGATGGTGATGTCGGGGTAGAACGCCGGACGTCCCTTCGCGGCGAAGTAGCGTCCGGTGTCGAAGACGATCCGGTAGGTGCCCGGCTCGAGTCGGGCGGGGCCCAGGGTTGTGACGCGTCCGTCGTCGTCGGTGACGGCGTCGGCAACGGTGATCCAGGCGGAGTCGCGCTGGACTGTCAGCGACACCGGCACCTCCCGCGCGGGCATGCCTTCGGCCGCATCCAGCACGTGGGTGGTGACCTGGCTGACGTCGCTCATGCGTCCAGCATCCCGGCGAGTCGACGTGCGGCGATGTCGCGCAGTTCCTCTGCGACAACGGCTAATTCGCTGGCCTCGTCGTTGAGTAGCCGACGGTCGAGTGCGGTGAGGATGTCGGACGTGCTGCGGCCGGCGGCGCGGACGAGGAAGACCCGTCCGAACTTGTCTTCGTAGGCACGATTGCCGTCGGTGAGCCGTTTCTGCGCCGCCGAGTCGGACGAATCGACGTTCGACTGCTCCGAGCGTGCCAGGTGCGCCTCGGCGTCGTCGCCTCCCGGGGGTTCACCGATTCGGGGATGGCGCGCGAGGGCTTGCTCGATCTCGTCCGCGGAGAGCGGGCCGGCTCCCGTCCTGGCCGCGGTGAGAAGCGAGGCGCGATCGGTGTACGGCCGGGCGGACACCAGTTCGTCTGCCCACCGGGGAATGTCCAGGCAGATCCGCGCCAGTTCCGTTGCCTCGGACTGTGAAGCCTCGTTGAATCGTTGGAGTCCTGCATCGAGATCCATGCGACCCTTCTTCCACAATGCGAAATAATGATTCCGTATAGAGAAGCGTGACAGGGGTCACAATTCATGTCAAGACCCAAAATTGAATTGATCCAGATTCGGATGGGAGTGCGATCCGTGGCGTGCTGGAGCCATGACATGTGAAAGCTGTTGTAGAACAACAGTGTACGAAACACGGTCGCGCCGAATTGCGGGTCTCTAGTCCGCGCCGCCCGTATCGTGATCGAACAGGCGGGGAAACACGAACCACAGTGTCGCGAACATCAGCGCGGCCACCACCCCGATCACGATCGCGACCGGACCGCCCACTGCCACTTCGGCAATCAGGAGCACGGTTCCGGTCATGGCTGCGGCGAGAAATCCGACACCCCACAGTGCGAACAGGTTGGCCCTGCGCAGGATGTCGACACGGCGGCCCTGACGGAACAGCACCCGGTGCCAGACCGCCGGGGCGATGAGCAGGGCCGAGGACACCGTTGCCAGGAGCACCGTGACGAGATGGAGCATGCGCAGGCCGAACGGCTGCTCCTCGTACGCCTCGGTGAAGGCGACCGCGAGGAGGAAGGCGAACAGGATCTGCACGCCTGCCTGCGCGACACGGAGTTCCTGCAGCAGCTCGCTGAAGTTGCGTGCGAGCCGTTGCGCGGGTGTCTCGGCGGTGCTCACCTCACGACCGTGAGTACTCGGAGGCCCTGCGGATCTCTTCGGGGGACGGGCGCACGCCGGTGTAGAGGACGAACTGCTCCGCGGCTTGCAGCGCGATCACCTCGGCGCCGGTGATGACGGTCTTGTGGCGTTCGGCCGCGGCACGGATCAGCGGCGTCGCGGCGGGCATGGCAACCACGTCGAACACGGCCTCCGCCGCGTCGATCGCGTCGAGTTCGAATGCCAGATCGTCGGCCTCGGGACCGCCGGCCATGCCGACGGGGGTGGCATTGATCAGGAGCCCCGGCCGTGCCGCGCCGAGTTCGGGTTGCCAGTCGAATCCGTACTGCTTCGCGACGGCGCCGCCCGTCGTCTCGTTGCGGGCGACCACGGTGACGTCGGTGAAGCCGTAGTCGCGCACGGCGGCGACCACAGCTTTGGCCATTCCGCCGCTCCCGGCCACCGCCACGGACAGCGAGCGGTGCAATGCGTTGTCGCGCAACAGGTTCGCGATGGCCTGATAGTCGGTGTTGTAGGCGTGCAACACACCGTCCTCGTTGACCACCGTGTTGACGGATTCGATGACCGACGCCGATTCGTGCATCACGTCGACGTACTCGATGATCTGCTCCTTGAACGGCATGGAGACGCCGGCACCGCGGATCCCCAGCGCGCGGATGCCGCCGACCGCAGCCTGCAGGTCGTTGGTGGTGAAGGCTTTGTAGACGAAATTGAGGCCCAGCTCGCCGTACAGATAATTGTGAAACCGGGTGCCGATGTTGCTCGGTCGGCCGGAGAGCGAGATGCAGAGAAGAGTGTCTTTGTCGAGCTGGTTCATCCGGTAAATACTAGTAGTGGGCTCCCATCCGTGCGCGTTCTCAGCTCCGAATACACGGTGACGACGGCAAAGGAGCAGGGCTGCGATGACTACGACGATCGGTGACCGGCACGAGGCGGCGCGGACGCCCCGGAGGCGGCGGCACCTGTTCTCCCGAGCGCTCGCCGGAGTGATCGCCGCCGGCATCGTGCTCGGGGTGGGCGAACTGCTGTCGGTGCTGATCGACCCGAACTCGTCGCCGTTCTATGCGGTCGGATCGACGACGGTGGACCGCAGTCCCACCTGGGCTCGCGAGTTCGCGATCGACACGTTCGGAACCAACGACAAACCCGCGCTGTTCGTCGGAATGACGATCCTCATCGTGCTCCTTGCCGCGATCGCGGGCATCGTCGAGCGCCCCCGGGCGCCGTTCGGCAGCGTGATCCTGGCGGCTCTCGGGCTGGTGGGAATCTACGCCTCGACCCAGCGACCCAGTGCCACGTGGATGTTTGCGCTGCCGACCGTGGTGGGGGTCGTCGCCGGTATTGCGGTTCTGCGGGTGCTGACGGCCGCCGCGCGGGCACCCGAGGACTCGGACGCCGAGGATTCGTGGTTGCCGCGCCGGACTTTTCTTCTGCTGGCCGCCGCTGCCGCGGCGACGGCCGCGGCCGCGGGAGCGGCCGGCCGGTACCTCGGGCAGCAAGCCGCGGGAGCTCTGGACAACCGCCGCGCCTTCGCCGTTCCCGAGGTGACGGACCGGGCGGCCCCGATCGCTCCGGGCACCGACATCGACGTGCCGGGCGCCACCCCGTTCGTCACGTCGAACGAGGAGTTCTACCGGATCGACACCGCACTGCGGGTCCCGCGGTTGACGACGGACGACTGGCGACTGCGCATCCATGGCATGGTCGACCGCGAGGTCACGCTGACGTGGGACGAGCTGGTCGCGAGGACGCCCGTGGAACGGGTGGTCACGCTGACGTGCGTGTCCAACGAGGTCGGCGGAAACCTCGCCGGCAACGCCACGTGGATCGGCTACCCGATCAAAGACCTCCTCGACGAGGCCGGGGTGCACCCCGACGCCGACATGCTGCTGTCCACGAGTAGCGACGACTTCACGGCGGGTACCCCGGTCGAGGTCCTGCGGGACGGACGCGACGCGATCCTCGCGGTGGCGATGAACGGTCAGCCGTTGCCGTTCGAACACGGTTATCCGGTGCGGCAGGTCGTCCCCGGTCTCTACGGCTACGTGTCGGCCACCAAATGGGTGGTGGATTGGGAACTCACGCGATTCGACAAGGCGGAGGCCTACTGGACGAAGCGCGGATGGTCCGCGAAAGGTCCGATCAAGACCGCGTCCCGGATCGACGTGCCCGCATCGTTCGCGCCCACCGCGCCGGGACCGGTTCTCGTCGCCGGAACCGCCTGGGCGCAGCACCGCGGCATCGAGAAGGTGGAGGTGCGGGTCGACAACGGCGAATGGCAGACCGCGACCCTCGCGCCGCAGTACACCATCGACACCTGGCGGCAATGGACCTGGGAGTGGCAGGCCACGTCGGGCCTGCACACCCTCCAGGTGCGGGCCACGGATCTTGGCGGCAACGTTCAGGTGGAGGAGCGGACGCCGCCGATTCCGGGTGGCGCGACCGGCTGGCACACGCGTTCCTTCACCGTGTCCTGAGGCACCGTCTTCCGAGGCGCTCACGGACACTTCTCCGCCACCTCGGCGAGCGCGTCGCGGTCCGCCAGCGTCACCGGTAGCCCGTACTCCACCGCCACGGAGAGATACTTGCCGGCGTAGAAGCAGTGGTACGCCGGATTCGGCGGAAGCCAGTCCTGCGGGGTCCGGTCGCCCTTGTCCTGATTGTCCGCACCGTTGACGGCCAGTAGGTTGAACGTGACGTCGTTGGCGAACCGGAGCCGACGCTCGGGCGACCACGTCGATGCACCCATGTCCCACGCCGCCGCCAAGGGGTAGACGTGGTATCCGGTACTAG
>NZ_LTCZ01000205.1:0-1566 GCF_001583455.1 Rhodococcus sp. LB1
CACACTCTCGATCAAAGGTTCGTATATGCGAACACGATGAGGTAGGGCCAAGCCCGAGTCGTATGCCATCTTCATATCTGCGTTCGCCGGGGTGTCCGAGTGCTGGCAGCCTTGTCCGCCCCGCGGCCACAACACATCACAGGAGTGATTTCGGTTGATCGTCAAGGATCAGATCTTCATCAACGGTAAGTGGGTCCCTTCGGCGGGCGCCGACGTCATTCCCGTCATCAGTGCGATCTCGGAGGAGACGATCGCGACCATTCCGGCAGGCACTGCGGAGGACGTCGATCTCGCCGCGCAGGCGGCGGCGGACGCGTTTCCGGCCTGGTCCCAGACGTCGATCGACGAGCGCGCCGAGATGCTGCACAAGATCGCGCGCGGCATGGAGGCGCGGGTCGACGAGATCACCGAGACCATCGTCTCCGAGCTCGGATACCCGGCCAAGATGGCGGAGGCCGCGCATGCACGTGCGGCGATCAAGGACTTCGAGATCGCCGCGGACAGCCTCCGCGACATCGTCTGGTCGGAGCAGGTCGGCGACACGACGGTGTGCCGTGCGGCCGCGGGTGTCGTCGGCGCCATCACGCCGTGGAACGGTCCGATGCGGATGGTGAGCCTGAAGGCCGGGGCGGCGCTCGCCGCCGGGTGCACCGTGGTGCTGAAGGGGACGGAGCTGGCTCCGCTGAGCTCGTTCCTGTTCGCGGAGATCGCCGAGGAGGCGGGGCTTCCCGACGGCGTGTTCAACCTGGTGTCGGGAACCGGTCCGGTGGTCGGTGAGGCGCTCGTGACGCACCCGCTGGTCGACATGGTGTCGCTGACGGGGTCGGTTCGCGCCGGTCGCCGGGTGATGGAGTTGGCGTCGCGGTCGGTCAAGAAGGTCTGCCTGGAACTCGGCGGCAAGTCGGCGAACATCATCCTCGAGGACGCCGACCTCGAGACTGCGGTCACCCGCGGAATCGAGGACTCCTTCCGTAACACGGGGCAGGCCTGCGGTGCACTCACGCGGATCCTGGTGCCGCGATCGCGTCTGGCGGAGGCCGAGCAGCTTGCGGTCCGTGCGGCGGAGAGCTTCGTTCTGGGAGATCCCTACGACCCCAGCACGACGCTCGGTCCGGTTGCGAACGCGGCGCAGCGCCAGCGTGTCCGTGACTACATCCAGCTGGGAATCGACGAGGGCGCGCGTCTGCTGACGGGCGGTCCCGAGGCACCCGAGGGCATCGAGCGCGGATTCTTCGTGCGCCCCACCGTCTTCTCCGGCGACAACTCGCTTCGAGTCGCCCGGGAGGAGATCTTCGGGCCCGTCGTCGTCATCATCCCGTTCGACAGTGAGGAAGAGGCCTTCCAGATCGCGAACGACTCCGTGTACGGGCTTGCCGGGGCGATCTGGGCCGGCGACGCCGATCGGGCGAAGAAGCTGGCGAGCAAGCTGCGCGCCGGACGCATCCGCATCAACGGTTCGCCCGTGAATCTGAAGGCACCGCACGGAGGGTTCAGGCTGTCCGGAATCGGTCGCGAATCGGGCCGCTTCGGGGTCGAGGAGTACCTCGAGTACAAGTCCATCGGATA
>NZ_LTCZ01000206.1:0-872 GCF_001583455.1 Rhodococcus sp. LB1
GGCCGGATCTCGTCTTCCTGCTTGGCCGCCATCTCGCCGTAGTAGCGCAGCAGGACGGGCGGGAAGCCGCCCTCGAACTGCCGGGCAAGGGTAATGGGCATACCGTTCTGGCTGCTCACGCGGATGGCGGTGTCTTCGGCGCGGGATTCGAGTTCGTCGGCGAAGCGGCCCAGCACCTCGGCGCGCTGAGCGGCGCTCCACGATGCCCATTCGGTGAGCGCGGCGCGGGCGGCGTCGACCGCGTCGTCGACGTCGGTCTCGATGCCCTCGGGTACCGAGCCGATCCGCTGCTCGGTGGTCGGGGAGATGACCGGGATGGTCGCGTCGCCGGACGGCCGTGCCCATCCGCCGCGGATGTAGAGATCGGGGTAGTCGATCGTCATCGGGTGTCCTTCGTGAGTAGTTCGGGAGTGAGCGGTCAGTCGTGGACGAGGACGGGTTTGAGGACCTCGCCGCGGTGCTGGGCGTCGACGGCGTCGTTGATCTTCGAGAAGGGGAACGTGGTGACGAGCTTGTCGAGCGGGAACCGGCCGGCCTTGTACAGATCGACCAGTTCGGGGATGAACTCGTCGGGAACGCTGTCGCCCTCGATGATTCCGGTGATGGTCAGGCCCATGGCAAGGGAGTTGATGATGTTCAGCGGAACCGAGGATTCGGGGTCGGCGGGCACGCCGATGAGACCGATCTTGCCGGGAGGTGTCGATGGCGTAGTCCACCCCGGCGGGGATGATGGCCCGGACCTGCTCGGCGAGGGGGCCGGCGGCGGGGTCGAGCACGTGGGTGGCGCCGAGTTCGAGGGCGAGGTCGCGCCTCGACTGGTGCGGTTCGACGGCGATGATGGTGCTGCAGCCCCGGACGACGGCGCCCATGAC
>NZ_LTCZ01000207.1:0-7279 GCF_001583455.1 Rhodococcus sp. LB1
CCGAGAATGGCACCGGTGCCCCGCCACCGTGAGTGGGGCACCGACGACGTGAAACGCAAGGGCGGCGACTACTTCGACGCCAAGGCGACACCGCGCCACGACCCCGACGGACAGTTCGCCGACGAGCCCGTGACCGCCGAACTCACACAGACGATTTCGCCGGGCTTCTCCGTGGTGCCGGCTGGCACTTCGGGCAACTGAACGACGAGCGGTTCATGAATTTCTCCCGCCGGATCGCGGTGCCGCACCGCGGGCACGGGCGATCCTCCTGACCGTAGGCGGACAGCGAACGGTCGAAATAGCCCGACTCGCCGTTGACGTTCACGTAGAGAGCGTCGAAGGACGTGCCGCCCTGGGTGAGCGCCTCACGCATGACCTCCTGCGCGGCCGTGAGCACTTCACGGATCTTGGGACCACTCAGCCTGTCGGTGAGCCGATTCCCGTGGATCTGGGCGCGCCACAGCGCCTCGTCCGCGTAGATGTTGCCGATGCCGGAGACGACGGTCTGGTCCAGAAGCGCACGCTTGATCTCGGTGTGCTTGCCGCGCACGACCTTCACGGTCGCCGTGAGGTCGAACCGCGGATCCAGTGGATCACGGGCGATGTGCGCCACCGAGTCCGGCACGAGCGATCCGTCGACGTCGACGAGAGGTGCCAGCGCCCAGCCCCCGAACGTCCGCTGGTCGACGAACCGGAGGTCGAGACCGGAATCGAGCCGGGCCCGGATGCGCAGATGCTTCTCGGTCGGCAATTCCGGTGGCTGCACGAGCATTTGACCACTCATGCCCAGATGCACCACGAGAGCGACGGTGCTGGGTTCGAGGACCAGCCACAGATACTTTCCACGACGGTCGGCGCTCGCGATGCGTTCGCCGGTGAGCTGTCCGGCGAGGTCGGCGGCGCCGGGCAGATGACGCCGGATCGCCCGCGGATGCAGGATGTCGACGGAATCGATCGACGCCCCCACGATGTGGCGTTCGAGTCCGCGCCGGACCACCTCGACTTCGGGTAGTTCAGGCACTGACGTCGTCGGCCGCTACGTCGGGGCCTGCGTCGGACAACGCATTCCACGCCGTGCTCGCAGCCTTCTGCTCGGCCTCTTTCTTGGAGCGGCCGATACCGACGCCGAGGGGCTTGCCGCCGATGATCACGGTGGCGGTGAATTCCTTGTCGTGGTCCGGGCCGGTCGCGGTGATCTCGTACGCCGGGACGCCGACGCCACGCTCCGCGGTCAACTCCTGCAGACTCGTCTTCCAGTCGAGACCCGCACCGAGACGGGGGGCCCGCTGGAGGAGGTCGCTGAAGAGGTCGAGTACGACGCGTCGCGCCGTGTCGATGCCGTGCTCGAGGTGGATGGCGCCGAGAATCGACTCCATGCCGTCGGCCAGGATGCTCGGCTTGTCACGGCCACCGGTCATCTCCTCGCCCTTACCGAGCAGGAGATGCGCCCCGAGGCCGCCCTCCCCGAGAGTGCGGGCCACCTCCGCGAGCGCGTGCATGTTGACGATGCTCGCCCGGATCTTCGCGAGGTCGCCCTCGGACTTGTCCGGATGCGCAAGGTAGAGCTTCTCGGTCACGGTGACTCCGAGCACGGAGTCGCCGAGAAATTCGAGACGCTCGTTGGTGGGGAGACCACCGTTCTCGTACGCATACGAGCGGTGCGTCAACGCCAAGGTGAGCAGCGAAGGCTCGATTTCTACGCCGAGGGCGGCGAGGAGGGAAGCATGATCCTCCTCGCCGCCGGCGGGTGTATTACTGATGTCGCTCGTCACAACGCCTCTCCGCGGAGAACTAGACGGCGGCAGTGACCTGGCGGCCCTTGTATGTGCCACACGACGGGCACGCGACGTGGGGCAGCGTCTTCTCGCCGCAGCCACGGTTGGGGCAGGTGACGAGAGTAGGCACAGTGGTCTTCCACTGGCTGCGACGCGACCTCGTGTTGGATCGCGACATTCTGCGCTTGGGGACAGCCACTTCTACTTCTCCTCGGCTTCGGTGTTCACAAGATTCTTGCTGGGTTCTGATTCCACGCCAAATTTGGCTGCAAGACCAGCCCAGCGAGGATCAAGTATGTCATGCCCATGGCCAGATTCGGCAATCGCCAGGCGAACGCCACATTCTGGGCACAATCCTTGGCAGTCGTCACTGCAGAGCGGCTGCAATGGCAGTGCGAGGCCGACGGCATCGATCACGACGGGTTCGAGGTCGATCTCGTCGTCCACGACGTGATAGACCTCCCCCTCCTCCGTGGTCTCTTCCGTGGCGCTGTCCGGGTATGCGAACAGCTCCGTGAGAGTCAGGTCCACCGTGCCGGAGAACGGCTCGAGACATCTCGAGCACTCCCCCACGGTGTCGGCTCGCAACGAACCGGTGACCAGGACCCCCTCGGATACGGCCTCCAACCGGAGATCGAGATCGATCTCCGATCCTTCCTCGATGGCGATCAGGTCGAGACCGATGCGCTGTGGCGCCGTCACCACCCGTTCCACGGTGCGCATCGAACCGGGACGACGGCCGAGTTTGACCGTGTCCAGCACGAAATCCGCGTCCCGTCGGGAACGCGATGAGCTGTGGCGATGGGATGACAACAAACTTCACTTTCGAGAAAAGGGAAACGACTAAGGGCAACCACTCCACGATACGCAATCTGCGCGGTGGAGCCAAATTCGATCGAGTGCGGCGACCGACGGTCGCTCAGCGGCGACGCTCGGCGCGACGGTCGTCGACGTCGTAGTCCGAGGCGTAGTCGGGTACACCCGAACCGGTCCGCAACTGCTGACGTCCCCGGCCGACGGACCGGACGGTGCCGTTCAGGAAGTCCTCGAATTCCGCGAGCTTCGTGTCGACGTACAGGTCGCAGTCCGAGCGGAGACGATCGGATTCGGCGTGCGCGGAGTCGATCACCCGGGCCGACTCGGCGTGCGCCTCCTGGACGACCTCCGTCTGCGAGACGAGGCGCGCCTGCTCCGCCGTACCCTCCGCAACGGACCTCTCGTACGAGGCCTTGCCCGACTCGATCATGCGATCGGCCTCGGTCCGCGCTCGACCCGTGAGTGCGTCGTATTCGCGCTGGCCTTCCGCAACCGAGGACTCGGCCTCGGCGCGCGCGTCGGCGACCAACTGCTCGGCGTGCGCGCGGGCCTCGGCGACCATCCGGTCGGCCTGCGCCTTCGCGTCCGCCAGAATGCGGTCGGCGTCGTCGCGGGCGTTCTCGATGGTGGAGTTCGCCTCGGCGTTGGCGCTGGAGATCGTCTTCTCCGCGTTGGACCGCGCGTCCCCCACCAGTTTGTCCTTGTGGTCCAGGACGTCCTGGGCGTCGTCGAGTTCACCGGGAATCGCATCGCGCACGTCGTCGAGCAGTTCGAGGACGTCACCGCGTGGGACTACGCAGCCGGCGGTCATCGGTACGCCGCGTGCCTCTTCGACAATCGCGACAAGTTCGTCGAGCGCCTCGAATACCCGGTACACAAGCAACCCCAATCATCCATGACCCTCAGCAGGTCGGCGCAGCCTTCTTCGTGCAAGTCTGCCCGACCGGACGCCGAGGGTGTGTCGTGGCAGCCGGTGTGTCGGGTATCAGCTGCTCTCGGCGGCGCGCTCGGCGATCCTCGCGAGAAGACGGGCGTGGACCTTCTCGGGCAGCATGTCGGAGACGTCGCCACCGAACGTGGCCACTTCCTTCACGAGCGAACTCGACAGGTAGCTGTACGTGGGGTTGGTCGGGATGAAGAGGGTGTCGACGCCACTGAGCTTCTGGTTCATCTGCGCCATCTGCAGCTCGTAGTCGAAGTCGTTGGCGCCGCGCAGGCCCTTGACGATCGCTGTGATCCCTTGCTGCTTGGCGTAATCCACCAGCAGGCCGTGCCAGGACGAGACCCGCACGTTGGGCAGCTCACTGGTCGAGTCTTCGAGCATCTCGATGCGCTCTTCGACGGTGAACAGGCCACGCTTGCTCTTGTTGACCATGACCGTCACGATTACCTCGTCGAACTGCGCGGCAGCTCTGCCGATCACGTCAAGGTGGCCATTGGTCACGGGGTCGAAGGATCCGGGGCAGACAGCGCCAGTCATGAGTCCAGACCGTAGCAGGTCGCCAATTCGATTCTCGCCTCGCCGTACTTCTTCGCCTTGACGGGTGCGAAGCCTTCGGGCCAGGCCGTCTCGGGTGACCTCGACGACCGCTCGAGCACCACGATCGAGCCGTCGCCGACCCAGCCGTTGACCCGCAGGTGGCCGAGCACCGTCTGCACCGCCTGGTCGTCGACGGCGTACGGCGGATCCGCCATCACCAGGTCGTACGGCCGGTCGGCGATGCCCGCGAGCACCGCCGCCACCGGAGCGCCGCGCACTTCCGCGCCCGGTAGCCCGACGGTCGTCACGTTGTTCTTGATGATGCCCGCCGCTTTCGCGTCGGACTCGACGAGGACGACGCGGTCCGCACCCCGGGAGAGCGCCTCCAGCCCGAGCGCCCCCGAGCCCGCGTAGAGATCGAGGACGGACGCGCCCTCGAGGTCCATCCGGCTGTGCAGTGCGCTGAACAATGCCTCGCGGACCCGGTCCGAGGTGGGCCGGGTCCCGCTCGGCGGGACCCGCAGGCGTCGACCGCCCGCGAGTCCCGCGATGATCCGAGTCACTCGCTCGCGGACTCCCCTGTCGCCACGACGGCGAGGAGGTCGCCGCCCTCGACCTGCTGGACCGATCCGATGGCCAGCCGGGAGACGGTGCCACCGCGGGGGGCGGTGATGGCCGCTTCCATCTTCATGGCCTCGATGGTCGCGATCGTGTCGCCGGCGGAGATGTGCTGGCCCTCGGTCACGGCGAGGGTCACCACCCCGGCGAACGGTGCCGGCACGTGGCCGGGGTTGTTCTTGTCGGCCTTCTCCGCGGCGGGCAGCTCACTGGAGATGGAGCGGTCGCGCACCGACACCGGACGCAGCTGCCCGTTGAGGATGCACATCACGGTGCGGTATCCGCGCTCGTCGGGTTCGGAGATGGCCTCGAGCCCGATGATCAGCTCGACACCCTGCGCGAGGCGGACCCGGTGTTCGTCGCCGCGACGCAGCCCGTAGAAGAACTGGTTCGCCGAGAGCTGCGAGGTGTCGCCGTACTTGTCGCGGTGCTCGAGGAATTCCTTCGTCGGGCCGGGGAACAGCAGCCGGTTGAGCGTCGCGCGGCGTTCCGTGGACGTGCCGGAGAGGGCCTTCTCGTCCTCCGCGGACAGCGGCACCTCGGGCTTGGCTTCGCCGCGGCCTTCGAGGGCCCGGGTGCGGAACGGTTCGGGCCAGCCACCGGGCGGGGTGCCCAGTTCGCCGCGCAGGAATCCGACCACCGAGTCGGGGATGTCGAACTTCGCCGGGTTGTCCTTGAATTCCTCGGTGGAGGCACCGGATCCGACGAGGTGCAGGGCGAGGTCGCCGACGACCTTCGACGACGGGGTGACCTTCACCAGGCGGCCGAGCATCCGGTCGGCGGCCGCGTACTTGGCCTCGACCTCCTCGAACTTGTCACCGAGACCGAGGGCCACCGCCTGGGTGCGCAGGTTCGACAGCTGACCGCCGGGGATCTCGTGGGTGTAGACGCGTCCGGTCGGGGCCGGCAGCCCGGACTCGAACGGCTTGTAGACCTTGCGCAGCGCCTCCCAGTACGGCTCGAGGTCGCACACGGCCTGCAGGTCCAGGCCGGTGTCGTGCTCCGAATGCGCGGCCGCGGCCACGATCGCCGACAACGCCGGCTGGCTGGTGGTGCCGGCCAGCGCGGCCGAGGCCCCGTCGACCGCGTCGGCGCCCGCCTGCCACGCGGCCAGGTAGGTCGCGAGCTGACCGCCCGGGGTGTCGTGGGTGTGCACGTGCACGGGCAGGTCGAAGTTCGTGCGCAGCGCCGTCACCAGGGTGGTGGCGGCCGGGGCGCGGAGCAGTCCGGCCATGTCCTTGATCGCGATGATGTGCGCGCCGGCCTCGACGATCTCCTCCGCCAGGCGCAGGTAGTAGTCGAGGGTGTACAGGTTCTCGTTCGGGTTCGACAGGTCGCCGGTGTAGGACAGGGCGACCTCGGCGAGGGCGGTGCCGGTCTCGCGGACGGCGTCGATGGCCGGCCGCATCTGGTCGACGTTGTTGAGGGCGTCGAAGATGCGGAAGATGTCGATGCCGCTGTTGGTGGCCTCCTCGACGAACGCCCGCGTCACCTTCTCCGGGTACGGGGTGTAGCCGACGGTGTTCCGGCCACGCAGCAGCATCTGCAGGCAGATGTTCGGCACGGCCTCCCGCAGCGCGGCCAGCCGGTACCACGGGTCCTCGTGCAGGAACCGCAACGCCACGTCGTAGGTCGCACCACCCCACGCCTCGATGGAGAGCAGTTCCGGGGTCAGCCGGGCGACGTGTCCGGCGACGTCGAGCAGACCGCTGGTGCGCACGCGGGTCGCCAGCAACGACTGGTGTGCGTCGCGGAAGGTGGTCTCCGTGACGGCGAGGGCCTTCTGCTCCCGCAGTGCCTTGGCGAATCCTTCCGGGCCGAGGGCGAGGAGCTTCTGGCGGCTGCCGTCCGGCGGCGGGGTGGACAGGTCGATCTGGGGCAGCTTGTCGCGCGGGTACACCGCCGACGGCCGCTCGCCGTGCGGCTTGTTGACCGTCACGTCGGCGAGGTAGGTGAGGATCTTGGTGCCACGGTCGGCGGAGCTGCGCAGCGTGAGCAGCTGGGGGCGCTCCTCGATGAAGGACGTGGTGACCCGGCCGGCCTTGAAATCGGGGTCGTCGAGCACCGCCTGCAGGAACGGGATGTTCGTCGACACACCGCGGATGCGGAACTCGGTGACCGCGCGGCGGGCCCGGGCGACGGCGGTTTCGAAGTCGCGGCCGCGGCACGTCAGCTTGACGAGCATCGAATCGAAGTACGCGGACACCTCTGCCCCGACCGACGTCCCGCCGTCGAGGCGGATACCGGCACCACCCGGGGTGCGGTAGCCGGTGATCCGACCGGTGTCCGGGCGGAACCCGTTGGCGGGGTCCTCGGTGGTGATGCGGCACTGCAGCGCCGCACCGCGCAGCGTGATCTTGTCCTGACTCAGCCCCAGATCCGCGAGAGTCTCCCCCGACGCGATCCGCAACTGCGACTGCACCAGGTCGACGTCCGTGACCTCTTCGGTGACGGTGTGCTCGACCTGGATGCGCGGGTTCATCTCGATGAACACGTGGTTGCCGCGGGTGTCGAGGAGGAATTCGACGGTGCCCGCACAGGAGTAGTTGATCTCCTTCGCGAACGCCACGGCGTCCGCGCAGATCTTCGC
>NZ_LTCZ01000208.1:0-322 GCF_001583455.1 Rhodococcus sp. LB1
TGGTCGTCGGGTCCGAACAGGCCCCAGGACGAGCCGGGTGGGGCGTCAGTTCGGGTGAGCAGTTCGCGGTAGCAGGGGTAGTTGCTGCCACGGGGTGGAGCGCTGTGTTCGTCGATGGTCACTGGAACGCCTTCCGCGCGTGGGGGTGAGCGTCGACGCCGCGATCGCCGGGGACGGTGCTGGTCGACTCGAGCTTGTCGGCGGGCCGGCTGCCGGAGTGGGCAGCGCGGAGAAGCACACTCAGATCGTCGGCGGTGACCGGGCGGGGGTTGGATGGGGGGATGACGGGCAGGATCAACTCGACGGCCTCGGGAATGTCCTG
>NZ_LTCZ01000208.1:459-1062 GCF_001583455.1 Rhodococcus sp. LB1
CAGGCCCGATCCGGCGGAGGCGAAAGCGACCCCGGCCAGGTACGCGCCGTACAGGACCTGTTCCCGACCGGGCAGTCCGTGGGGATCGGCGTTCACGGCCGGCAGTCCGGCGGCGAGAGTGCGGATGCCTTCGCCGGCGAGCGCCCGGTTGATCGGATCCGCCCGGGGTCCCCACATGGCGTCGATGCAGTGGGCGAGCCCGTTCATCCCGGATGCCACCGACAGGTCCACGGGCAGCGACAGGGTCAGGTTGGCGTCGTAGATGACCGTGGTGGGGAGCACCTTGTCGTCGACCCCGGTGGTCTTGCGGGATTGTTCGGTCAGCCCCCAGACGTTGGTGGCCTCGGAGCCGGAGTAGGTGGTGGGTATCGCGATGATCGGGATTCCGGTGACCATCGCGATTGCCTTGGCCAGCCCCGTGGTCGACCCTCCGCCCACCGAGACGATGAGGTCGATCTCGTGGTGCAGGGCGATGCTGCGCGCGCTGTTCGCCTTGTCGATGGGGACATGCGGGGCGACGTCGTGGTGATGCACTGTGACTCCGATTTGGCGGGTTACCTCGTCGGCGGTGGATGCTTCGGAGGCACTGGAGATCACCATGAC
>NZ_LTCZ01000209.1:0-9473 GCF_001583455.1 Rhodococcus sp. LB1
AACCCGACACGAACGAACCGGCCGAGGTGCTCCTTGCGTTGCCCGGACGGTTGGCGATGCCCTATGACGCCGGCCCGACCGGGTTCGGATTCGCCCGGTTCCTGTTGGCGGCTGGGCCCAAGTCTCTGTCGCAGCGCAGTCGAAGCTGCAACGCACACGGGCGACCGGGTCGAAATCGATAAGCCGGACGCCCTGCATTTGCACGGCTGCTGGATCTGAGCCAGACCTACCCCGGTGCCACATCCCCCGACGGCGAGCAAGAGGCCGAGAGAGATCTTGTGCGGGCTCGGGAGGGCGTGCGCGCGGAAATCTGACATCGGCTCGACATCGCGTATCGAAACTGTTTCTGCGGCAGTGTATCTTACACTCTTGCGGGCCGGGCATGCGCGAAGGCGCACGAAATTGCGGTCGCAGAGCTTCGCCGTGCCGGGATTGCAGCTCGCGTTCGCCACCGCCAATGGTGGCCGCTTCCCCTCACCGCGCAGCCCGTGCTCCAGTCTCATGCCGCGAGCGCGCGCCCGACTGTTCGCATCCGTCACTGCGACGGTTCAGCGGTTTCATACGCGCGAGTGCACAAGCCTGACGCGACGGTTCGACCCCGAACGCACGGATCCCGAGTCCTCGCTCGTTGAATGAAGACTGCCGAATTTCGGTTGGCGCGTGCTCGAGACGTTGACGCGAACTTCTGTCGCCACTACTTTCGGCCGGCCCGATGCACGGCGAGTGGTCGTCGGGTGAACTGGCCCGGCGCACGTCCGGCACCGGGTGGACCGGCGAACGCCTGACCGATCGTCATCCATTTTGCGGCTATTGGTCCGGTCACCTCGAGGGCGGTGTCGGCGACATGACGGCGCCGGGTGAGCACCAAGCAGAAGTCGTCGATGGGGCCAGTGACCGAATCCGGCAAGTTGTCTTCACCAAATGCCCACGTGTTGCCCGAGGGGAGAATCAAGTTCGCCTGAACGCCCGTCGTCGGGACTGGCAGTGCGTTGTTCGTGAAGCTGTAAGGGAACGCGAGGCAGGCAATCCGGGCGATGTGGGTCAATCGCGCGGTGGCCGGCCTATCCATCTCGAAAGTGTCGGCGATGTCCTGTCCGTGGGCCCAAGTTTCCATCAGCCGGGCCGTTGCCATGGACGCCAGACTCATCGATGGCCCGTACCAGGGGTGTCGGGCGTCTGGGTTGGCCGCGCGGAGTGCCTGTTGGAGTGACCGGTGTGCGTCCCGCCAGCGTTCGAGGAGTTGGTTCGGTGTCAACTCGAGTAGAGGTTTGAGCGACTCGGTGCGGTACGCACCCGGTCCTCGTTCGGCCCGCTGTCGGTGCTCGGCGAAGGCATCGGGATCGGTGAGGGACATCTCGGCAGTGGCGTCGAAGAATGCCAGGTGAGCGATTTGATGGCGGCTTGTCCACCCGTCGGCCGGGGTTGGTTGGTTCCATTGGTCGTCACTGCGGGTTCTGAGGAGTTCGTCGAGTGCCGTCTGTTCTGCCTGAAGGTCGTCGATGATGATGTTGATGTGATTCATGATTCTGCTTCCGCCTACATATCGGGTTACCGGCCAGCTTAGGTTCCAGCGTGGGCGGATGTTGTGGTGTCCATCTGCGTGCAGGCGGTCATCCGGACCGGCCACGCCATCTTGTCCACCGTCACACCGCGACGAGTTCATTGCAGCGACATGTCCGTGCTTCCCAATGCCACGGCATGGGCGCCCAGCGCATACCAAGTACGAGTCATGGCTCGGGACGGTGCCGAACTGGTCGCCTTTTATCGGCCATCGAGAGCGCCTGACCGAGGTCCTTGAGACTCAGTTCGGTGAAGTAGGCCGGGTCCCGGCTGCTGGCGCCACGATTCGGCCAGAACGCCAGCGTCGGTCGGTTCGAAGCCGGATTCGTCGACAAGCTGCATGACCGTCCTGCGCACCTCCGCTGAATCCAGCGGCAAATAGGGAATCGCGATACGGCCAGGTGTTCCGGCAGGACGTCCCTTGGTCTGCCGAGCTGCGGCCTTGAGCCGGGTTCCGTGCCTTCGCGAACTACTTGCCGAGCTGCTCTTCACTCCACGGGCTCTCGACCCCGCCTTGTTGTCTAACGGCGAGCTTCCCGCCGCCCAGCGTCTCGACAGTTCACTTGCTGGGTGCACATCGGTGTGCGGCGGCGCATCCACGATGTGCTACGGGATCCGTGCAGTGTGCGGACCGGCCGCACCCGCTGCTGTCGGAGGCGATCATCGACTCGCAACCGTGCACGGCGCCGAACTGTGCCCGCACCTGCACAGGATGGGATTGCGGGAAGGGAACAAATGGTCGCAACGTCGGATCGCGGTGGAGTCACTGGCCTCGCGGATGGACTGCTTTCACGTCCGCCGCATCCACCGTCTATCTGCGTGCCTTGACCAGTCCCATCGAGGAAACTTGTGTCGGGATCGTTGGCCTCGAGTACTGATCGAGGTGGGCGGGATTGTGTGCTGTTCTGGTAGAACTTCTCCATCGCACATCGGCCGTACGGTGAGGCAGCTCCGCGGATGGGGCTCGGGTCCTGGTGAGAACGTGTCGGGGATATCCTGAAGGCGCGTCATCGAGAGGATGCGGATGTTGCATCGTACAAAGTTGCCGACAGGTCGAGCGTAAACGAACGATGGTCGAAGGTGATCCGCTCGAGACTCAGCGCGCCCCGGCCCCCGCGGTGGTGGCGGAGTTGCACGCTGCCGGATTCGAAGATGTGCATGAAGTCGGGCGTGGTGGATTCGGCATCGTGTATCGCGGTGTCGAGACTCTGCTGGACCGCACCGTCGCAATAAAGGTTCTCACCGCCGACCTCGACGACGACAACCGGGCGCGCTTTCTTCGCGAGCAACAGGCACTGGGACGGCTCACAGGCCACCCGAACATCGTGGGCGTCCTCCATGCCGGCACCACCAACAGCGAGCGACCTTTCATCGTGATGCAGTACCACCCGCGGGACTCGCTGGAAAGCCAGGTTCGCCGGCAAGGGCCAATGGGATTGGCTGAAACGTTGCATCTCGGGGTGAAGTTGGCAGGCGCGTTGGAGACCGCTCACCAACTCGGCATCCTTCATCGTGACGTAAAACCGGGGAACATTCTGTTCACCGATTACGGGGAGCCCGCGCTGGCCGATTTCGGGATCGCTCACATCGCCAACGGGTTCAAGACCGCCACCGGGGTCGTCACCGGATCCCCGGCGTTCACTGCCCCCGAGGTACTCAGCGGTGAGGCCCCCAGCGTGGCGTCCGATGTCTACGGTCTCGGAGCCACCCTGTTCTGTGCGATCACCGGCCACGCCGCCTTCGAACGCCACAGCGGTGAACAAGTGGTCGCACAATTTCTCCGGATCACGACCCAACCTGTTCCGGATCTGCGCGAACAGGGCATCCCGGATGATGTGAGCGCCCTGATTGAACGGTCGATGTCTCCAGAACCGCGCGCACGTCCGCACAGCGCCGTCGAGTTCGGCAACGAACTCCGCCAGGTCCAGTTCGATCACGGCTTCCCTGTCGAGGAGATGGCCCTGCTTGCCGGACCTGGCGAGTCCCGACCGGGTCCGGATCCGCGCGCGGCGCAGTTCAGCGCTGCGGGTCAGCGCACGCCCCGGTCGCAGCCAGCCACGCGAGGCTCTGGACGAAACCTGCCCCTCGAACTGACCAGCTTTGTCGGGCGTCGGCGGGAAATAGCCGACACGAAGAAGATGTTGTCGTCCTCGCGGCTGGTGACACTCACAGGAATCGGTGGCGTCGGAAAAACCCGTCTGGCACTACGGGTGGCTGAGGATGTCCGACGAGGTTTCGGTGACGGTGTGTGCCTCGTCGAGTTGGATGAGTTGCGCGACGAATCGTTACTGGTAGATGTGGTGGCAGCAGCTCTGGGCGTGCGGGATCGGTCATCACGCCCGCTCGAACACGCGGTGGCAGAATTCCTCACATCCCGCCGCCTCCTGCTCGTGCTGGACAACTGCGAGCATCTGGTCGGAGAAGCCGCTGGGCTGGTGGAAAGGTTGCTGCGCGCCTGCCCGGAACTACACGTCTTGACTACGAGCCGCGAACCGCTCGGCATCGGCGGGGAAGCCGTCCTGCGGGTTCCCCCGCTCACAATCCCCTCCCCCGACCGTCAACCGTCCCTTAAGGGCCTGCCCGGGTACGACGCCGTGACGTTGTTCGCAGAACGAGCAGCCACCGCGGTGCCCGGATTCGAACTCACCGAGGACAACCGGCTCACGGTGGCTCGGATCTCCCACAAGCTCGACGGCCTACCGCTGCCGATCGAGTTGGCGGCCGCCCGGCTGCGCGCCATGTCCGCCGATCAAATCCTGAGCCGGTTGACCGATCGGTACGCCCTGCTCACCCTGGGCAGTCGCGGTGCTCCGACACGACAACAGACGCTTCGCTTGTCGATGGACTGGAGTTACGAGCTGTGCACAGCCAAGGAACAGCGAGTGTGGGCGCGTCTGTCAGTGTTCGCCGGCAGTTTCGAACTGGACGCAGCGGAAGAGGTGTGTGACGGTGATCTGCCGCCGAGTGATCTGCTCGATGAGGTGACCTCGCTGGTCGACAAGTCGATCCTGATCCGGGAGGACGCTGGCGCTGTGGTGCGCTTCCGGATGCTCGAGACCCTACGCGACTACGGCCACGAGAAGTTGGAGCAAGCCGGCGACTATGCTAACTTTCGCCGACGGCATCGGGACTGGTATCAGCAGTTGACGCTCGATGCCGTGGCCGGGTGGATCAGTCCCCGACAGCTGGACTGGATCGAACGCCTCGAACGCGAACAGCCGAACCTCCGGGAAGCGATGGAGTTCGCCCTGTCGGAAGAGGACGACGCAGAAGTCGATTCCGGTGTCCGGATCGCCACCGCCCTCTACTCCTTCTGGCTAGCCCGTTCGCTCTTCAGCGAAGGCCGACGCTGGCTTGATCGCGCCCTGGCCAGACAGCCCGCGCAGCCAACGGTGGAACGAGCCAAAGCCCTGTATGCCAACAGCGCTCTCGCCGGGATGCAGGGCGACCTGGCGGCGGAAACCGCCCTCGTCGAGGAAGCACGGGCGTTGGCCGAGCAGACGGCCGATCCGACCGTGCACGCACTCGCCACCCACGCGACCGGAACCCTGGCGCTCTTTGGTGGTGACCCCGCCCGCGCGTGCAAATACCTGAACGAGGCACTTGCATCCATCGACACCCACGACGACGCCGCCCTCGAGGTCAGAATCAACGCGTTGCTAGCGCTCGGGTGGGCCTACCAGCTACAAGCAAACGCACCACGGGCCCTGGCCTGCATTGACCAAGCACTCGCCATCACACAAACGCATGGCGAATCTGTTTACCAGTCGTTTACGTTGTGGGCCCTGGGCGTTGCTGCGTGGCGGCAGAGTCAAAGCGACCGAGCGGTGCGAATATTGGAACAGGGCCTGACGTTGAGCCGACAAGTGGATGACCCGATCCTGGCAGCAACGTGTCTGGAGGCGCTGGCATGGGCCTGCGATGAGAACAACGCGCAGCGCGCCGCAATGCTGATGGGCGCCGCCGAGACGCTGGGACAGTCGGTAGGCAGTTCAACGGCCATATTCCCCGCCCTTGTCATCTACCACGAGGAGTGTGTGCGGCGGACTCGCCAGGCACTCGGTCAGCGTGCATTCGAGAAGGCCTACAGGGACGGTGGTCTCCTGAGCTTCGACGCTGCCGCCATCTACGCCCTAGGAGAGAAACCAAAATCCTTTGTGCAGGAGTCTGATTCAACTGAAGCGCTGACCAAACGCGAGCGACAGGTCGCAGACTTGATCGCCGAGGGCCTGACCAACAAGGCGATCGCAAACCGTCTGGTGATATCCCAACGCACCGTCCAAGGCCATGTCGAACATATTCTCACGAAACTCGGGTTCAACTCACGCACGCAGGTCGCTGCGTGGATAGTGGAACGGACCCGCAGCCCTAGGTAGTTAGTACTGCAACGACAGTTTGTGATGTCGGCGTTTGTAGTGGCTGGCGCGGGCTTTGACCTGGCTGGCGCGGCGCCAGTTCAACCGGTGCCAGACGTGGACGAGGGCATGTCGTACCGGACAGGCGACGCGGTTAAACAATCGCCGTATCTCGTTGATGATCAGAGGTATTAGATATCGGGCACCGGCTGGAGATCCCCTTTTGAGCGCCGCGGCGCAGGATCATCAGGAAGGCGGCCGCGGCCATCGACAAGGTGATGTGCCGGTACCAGGCCGACTCACGGACCGGGTTATCGAGGCCGGTCTCGTTCTTGGTGGTCCGAAAGCACGGTGACCTTCGTGGTCACGGTTCGCGTCGAGGTGCTACCCGCACGCTGGCCTGATTCTCCGCCGCCGTCCGCGGTCTCGGAGTGCGCAGCTACCTGTCCGCACCGCTGCGCCTCGACAATGATCGCGTCGGCGCCCTCAACCTCTACAACGTAGACGACCACGGCTTCAGCGACCTCGACGCCGCCCTACTGAAGATCTCCATCGTCGGGGAAACCATCATTCCCCGACACTTCGCCGGCACCCCACATCACAAACCTGGGACATGATTGTGGTTGCTTTCCAGCTATCCGCGTATCGGCGTTTGCCGATAACACCGCCGACGACCGCCAGATGGGCCACGGCATACGGAGTCACCGTCGCGGCTCCGGCCGGTCCGAGGGCGGTGCTCACCGTCGGATGGTATCGCTGTGCCAACCGGTTAGTGGATGAGCGTGCCGAGTACCGGTGTCCATTCGATGATCCTGTGGGCGGGCACGAGTCCGTGGGTCACGAAGGGGTCTTGGGTGAAGAGTTGTTCGACGCTCTCGGCGGTGTCGGCGTCAACGATGATGAACGCACCGGAGTTGTCGGCGTAGGGGCCGGAGACGATCACGGTCTTCTTCTCGACGAGGTCGGCGAGCCAGTCTCGATGTGCGGTGCGGTGTTCATCGCGGCCTGCGGCGGTGGCGGTGGAGTAGGTGTATTCGACGACGAAGAGGGGCATGGTTCTCGCTTTTTCGGTGGGTGGGTGCCGCGAGGAGACTCGCGGTGCTTCGGAATTCGTTACTGCAGTTCAGGATCGGGGCGGTCGTGTGCCCGGGGGTGGGTGGTTGCGGGAGAGGGTCAACCGTCGGGGTGCGGGAGGCCTGCCGTCGCTGTGGCGGGGGTAGGTGTGCGTCCGGATGGCCGGGGATGCGGAACCGGCGGTCGGCCTCGGTGGTGCCGCCCCAGATTCCGAAGGGTTCGCCGACGCTCAGGGCGTGGGTGCGACATTGGGCGAGCACCGGGCAGGTGCGACAGATCCGTTTGGCTGCCCGTTCGCGGCCCCGTCGACCGTGATGGGTTTCGCCTTCTTGGGGGGAGAACAGGTCTGTTTCGACCTGTCGGCAGGTGGCGCGAAGTTGCCAGTCCCACAAGTCGGTCCGCTGTGCATACAGGTGGGTCGAAAGGGTAGAGGACGACATGCGGCGCTACCTCGCATCATGAGGATCAGCAGTGGCTGCACAGACGCTGTGCACTGCAGGGTGGGCGGCGTTCATGGCGAGAGAACTCCGAACGCCGTGGCCAGCCGGGCGATCTTCTGGGCGCGACCCAGACGGGGCAGGTCGCTGCCGTCGCGGATGATGCGGCCTCGGGCTTCGAAGTCGGCGAGGAAGTCCCGGGCCCAGGTGGCGTCGTCCGAGGTGGGGCTGATGGCGGCGTTGACGACGGGCACGTGGTCGACGGCCAGGCACAGCTTGCCGGTCAGCCCGAGGGTGACCGCAAGCGTGCATTTCTCGTGCAGGACGGTGTGGTCGTTGCTGACGGTGGGGCCGTCGATCGGGCCGGGGAGGTTGCCGAGTCGGCTGGCGATGACCAGGCGCGAGCGCGGGTAGGCCATGGCGAGGTCGTCGGCGGCGGTGCCGGTGTCGCGCCGGTAGTCGCCGCTGCCGAAGGCCAGGCGGAAGGCACCTCGAGCCCGTGCGATCTGTGGGGCTTCCTCGATGCCCAGGGCGGACTCGATCAGTGCGAGCACCGGGGTCACGCCGCCGAGGCGGTCGAAGGTTTCGGTCACGTGCTCAGCGGACTCGGCCTTGGCGAGCATCACCCCGGCCAGGCCGGGAAGGCCCCTCAAAGTGTCGACGTCGTCGGACCAGAACGGGGTCGAGCGGTCGTTGATCCGGACCCACGCCGAACGTTCTTCCAGCCATCGGGCGACGTCGGCGCGGGCGGTGGGTTTCGCGGTGGGGTCGACGGCGTCTTCGATGTCGAGCACGATTTGGTCGGCGCAGGACTGGTGCGCGGTATCGAAGGTGTCGGTCCGGGTGGCGTTGACCAGCAGCCAGGTCCGGGCGATCTCGGCGTCGACGGTGCGGGGAGGTGTCGAGAGTTGCTCTGTCACGGGTGTTCTACCTTTCTCGGGCGAGTCGGGGTACGTATGGGTCAGAGGTGGTCGACGGGGTGTGTTGGTTCGCGGCCGGCGAGGACGTCGATCACGGCCTGGGCGGCGGCGAGGCCGGCTCGATTGCGGGCCTCGACCGTCTGGCCTGCCAGGTGTGAGGTGATGAGCACGTTGTCGAGGCCGCGGAGCCGGCTGTCGGTGGGTAGGGGTTCTTGGGCGACGACGTCGAGTGCGGCGCCCGCGATGTCCCCGGATTCGAGGGCGTCGGCGAGGGCGTCCTCGTCGACCAGGCTGCCACGGGCGGTGTTGATCAGGATCGCGGTGTTCTTCATCGCCTGCAGGCGTTCGCGGTCGATGAGATGCTCGGCCTGGGCGGCGGCGCGGGTGTGCAGCGACAGGTAGTCCGCGGTGGCGGTGACGGTGTCGAGGTCGACGAACTCGATGCCCGGGTTGTCGGTGGGGTGTGCGGTGTGCACGGCCACCGACATTCCGAACGCCAGGCCGAGTTGGGCCACCGCCCGGCCGCTGGGTCCATAGCCGATGACACCGAGTGTCGATCCGCGCAATTCGCGGCCGGCGTCACGGGGCCAGCGGCCGTCCCGGACTCCGCCGAGGACGGCGGGAAGTTTGCGGGCGGTCGTCAGGATCAGGGCGATCGTCATTTCGGCGACGGCGTCGTGGTTGACGCCGGGGGTGTTGCACACCCGGATGCCGTGGCGGGCGGCTGCCGCGAGATCGACGGAGTCGTAGCCGACGCCGCTGCGGGCGATGACTTTCAGGGACGTGGCGGTTTCGAGCATGTCGGCGGTGACCGGTTCGCTCGCGATGACGGCTCCGTCGATTCCGTCGAACAACGCCAACGCTTCCGCGCGGCTGCGGGCACCGCGAGCGGGTGCGTAGGTCACCTCGTGTCCGTGCCGGCGCAGAAGGTCGTCGATGTCGTCACCGGGACCGAGGTAGTCGGTGGTCACCAGAACGCGTGACATACAGGTCATTTCCTCTCGAGTTCGTGTGTGTTGCGGCCGAATGCGGCAGGGCGAGGTGGCCGCGTCGCCGCGGCCACCTCGCCCTGTCATGTCAGCACTGTTGGTTACTTTCCGGCTTCTTCGTGCTTGCCGGGCCCGGCA